>JAFEBC010000453.1 GCA_018266095.1 Deltaproteobacteria bacterium | reverse complement strand
GATCGCGAAGGTCGCGGAGAGGCTGGCGCTGGCGAGCGTGGCGGTGATGGTGACCGGGCCGCTCTGATGTGCGGTGACCACGCCCGCGGCGACGGTGATGTCGGCGTTGTCCGAGGTCCAGGTGACGGTGCCGGTGACGTCTTGCACGCTGGAATCGGTGAGGGTGAGGGTCGCGGCGAGGACCGCCGAGCGGCCGACGCTGAGGGCCTGGCCGACGCTGGCGATGGACAGGCTCTGCGGAGCGGGCGCGCGGACCTGGACGGTGGCGAGGCCGATGAGGCCCTGGAAGGTCGCGGAGACGGTGGAGGTGCCCGCGGTGCTGACGCTGACCGTGCCGGTGGCGGCGGTGCCCGAGGGGGTGACCGTCCAGGTGGCGTCGCTGGTGACGTCGAGGGCGTCGCCGCCAGGATAGATGGCGCTGGCCGTGAACTGCGCGGCGTGGGTGGTGAACATCGCCGACGGGCCGCCGACCACGACGCGCGCGGGCGGGACGGCGGTGATGGTGAGCGTGCTGGTGGCCGACTTGCCCTCGTAGGACACGGTGATGGCAGCGGTGCCGGCCGAGATCGCGAGCACCTGCGCGCCGTCGAGTTCGATGAGGCCGGAGTCGGAGCTGAAGGCCGCGTCGGCGCTGACGTCGAGCGAGGCCCCGTCGCTGAAGGTGGCGAAGGCGCTGAGCGTCCGTGACTGGCCGGCCGCGAGCGTGAGCGTCGAGGGCGTGACGGTGAGCGCGCTGGCGGTCGCGTCGTCGATGGTGATGTCGCGCGTCGACGTGAGCGAACCCTGCTGCGCCTGCACGCGGACGATGCCCGCGGCGGTGCCGGTGAGCTGGCCGCTCGCGGAGATCTGGCCCTTGTCGCTGCCCTGCGTGATCGACCAGGTGGGCGAGGTGGAGGTGGTGCTGCCGTCAGAGGAGATGGCGATGGCGGAGAGCACCTCGGAGTGGCCCGCGGGCAGCCTGAGCGTGGGCGCGAAGATGGAGAGGCCGATGACGCCGGCCGCGGTGACGGTGACGCTGCTCGTGCTCGAGAACCCGCCCTGCGTGGCCGTGATGGTGGCGCTGCCGGCGGTCACCGCGGTGGCGAGGCCGCTCGCGCTCACGGTGACAGCCGGTCCGCTCGAGGTCCAGGTGGCGGTCGCGGAGAGATCCTGCGTGCTGCCGTCCGAATAGATGCCGAGCGCAGAGAGCTGGCTTGTGCCGCCCGCGAGCAACGTAACGCTCTTGGGGCTGACCAACACTGACTTGAGGACGACAGCGGGATTGTTGGTGACCGTGGTGGCGCCGCAGCCGGCGAGGAAGATCGCCAGCGCAGCGAAGCGCAGCTTGGAGTTGGGCATGGGCGGCATGAATAGTCGATGGTGGCAGGTAGGCGCGAGTGACCTGGCGCACGCAGGTTGTGTGCTGATTCACTTCATGGTGCGAGTCGCGCTCCGGTTTTCGGCGCGGTGCGTTGAAGACCTGGGAACGAAGTTGCGGTACGGAGGCGCCCTCTCAACGTTCCGAGGGCACCTGAAATGACGACCTCCGACACCTCCACCATCCATCCCGACTCTGGCCAGGCCTGGCTGCGCAAGGCGATGACGCCGTACTTCTTCGACGCCATGCGCGACGAGCCGGACGCGCTCGCCATCCTCGGGCGCGAGCTGTTGACGCTTCAACAGAACGGGCACCTCATCCTGGCCGATCGGCCGAATTCGCTGATTGTTGCCGTGCGCAACACGCCGGGCTCGCTCTACCGCGCGCTGACGCAGCGGTCGGGGCTGCAGCGCGCCATCTCGTACATGATGGTGCAGCACTCGAAGGAGAAGATCCCGGGCGTCGATCACACGCTCGAGATCCAGCGCTTCGAGTTCGACTGCAAGACGTCCGACGAGATCGCCGCGGGCCTGAAGGCGGGCGCGAACGTGCCGCAGGAGCTGCGCGCTGAAGTCGCAGCGGCGATGAAGAAGGACTACGCCGACTTCGACATGGCCGAGCTGGACGCGCGGCTCGACATCCTCTGGCTCAACAACCCGAGCTACGTGCGCGTGTCGTCGGCGCGGCGCGTGGCGCAGACGCTGCGTTTGCTGCAGCTCTGCGAGCGCAACAGCGGCATCCTCGTCGACGTCGAGGCGGGCGATGACGGCTCGCCCACGACGCGCATCTCGTTCGCGGTGGCCTCATCGCCGGAGCGCGGATTTGCGGCCCAGATGCTGGAGATCTTCAACCGGCTCGACCTCGGCATCGACCGCGCGTACGTGCTGGACGTGACCACGCCGGAGCGTCCGTACGCGGTGTGCACGTACCACGTGATGCCGCGCAAGGGTCCGCGTCTGCTCGAGGGCTCGGCGCTGCACCACCAGCTCGAGCGCGAGCTGTTCAACACGCAGATCCTGGCCGCGGCGGCGCCGGAATATCGCGAGCTGCTCACCAAGGGCCTGATGAGCGGCGAGGACACCTCGCTCGTGCGCGCGTTCGTGGCGTTCTGTCACACGAACCTGGGCCACGCGCAGCCGGATCGGTTCGATTGGGAGGAGGTGCGCAACGCCTTCGCCGCGAACCCGCAGATGGTGATGATGCTGGTGAAGCTGTTCCGCACGCGCTTCGACCCGGCGCTGACGCACGATCCGAAGGCGTGGGACGCGGAATTGACGGCCGCGAACAACGCCGTGCGCGACTACAACACCGGCCACAAGCACTTGGATGACATCCGGCGCGACGTGTTCCGCTGCTGCGTGGCGTTCATCAAGCACACGCTGAAGACGAACTTCTTCGTGAGGGAGAAGCAGGCCTTCAGCTTCCGTCTCGACCCCGCGTACCTCGCGGATCTCGGGCCGGACTTCACCAATGACTTGCCGAACGCGACGCCCTTCCGCGTGACCTTCTTCTTCACGCGCTACGGCTTCGGCTTCCACATCGGCTTCTCGGACATCGCGCGCGGCGGCTGGCGCACGGTCATCTGCAAGAGCGACGACGACTTCCTCACCAACGCGTCCACGCTCTTCCGCGAGAACTTCGTGCTCGCGCACACGCAGCACTTCAAGAACAAGGACATCTACGAGGGCGGCAGCAAGCTGGTGATGCTGATGGACACCTCGCAGCTCGACGACGGCGCGCGCGCGCAGGAGACGCTGCGCCTCTACAAGCTGCAGCGCGCTGTCATCCACGCCTTCCTCGACATCTACGTGACCGAGGGCGGCGTCGCGAAGGACAAGAACGTCGTCGACTACTACCGCGAGGACGAGGCCATCGAGCTCGGGCCCGACGAGAACATGCACGATTCGATGATCGAGGAGATCGCGGCGCTCTCGAAGCGGCGCGGGTACATCCTCGGCATCGGCGTGATGTCGTCGAAGTCGGTCGGCATCAACCACAAGGAGTTCGCGGTCACCTCGACGGGCGTGGTGAAGTTCGCCGAGATCACCATGAAGGAGCTGGGCGTCGACATCCTCAAGGACGCGTTCAGCGTGAAGTTCACGGGCGGGCCGAACGGCGACGTCGCGGGCAACGCGATGGCGATCATGCTCAAGCGCTGCCCGAAGATGGAGATCCGGCTCATCCTCGACGGCACCGCGGCGGTGTCGGATCCGATCGGCGCCGACCACGACGCGCTGCGCGCGATCCTGCTGAAGGAGGACCTGCACAAGTTCAATCCGGAGGCGCTGCACCCGGGCGGGTTCATGCTCTTCCGCACGCAGCGCAAGAAGGACGGCCTGCGCGAGCTGTTCCGCAAGGTGTCGCGCACGGGCACGGGGCTGCACGAGGAGTGGATCTCGACGGACGAGTTCTCGCGGCAGTTCGGCGAGCTGACGTTCACGGTGCCGGCGGACCTGTTCATCCCCGCGGGCGGCCGGCCGGAGACGATCGACAAGGACAACTGGCAGCGGTTCCTGCTCGCAGACGGGCGGCCGTCGTCGCGGGCGATCGTGGAGGGCGCGAACTCGTTCATCACGCCGGAGGCGCGCGTGCAGCTCCAGAAGAAGGGCGTGATCGTCATGCGCGACGCGTCCGCGAACAAGTGCGGCGTGATCTCGTCGTCGTACGAGATCATCGCGAACCTCGTGCTCTCCGAGAGCGAATTCCTGAGCAACAAGCAGGCGTACGTCGCGGGCGTGCTGGAGATCCTGGAGAAGCGCGCGGCGGACGAGGCGAACCTGATCCTGCAACGGCGGCGCGCGACCGGGAAGCTGTGCACGGAGATCTCGGACGCGATCTCGGGCGAGATCAACGCGAACTACGCGCGGCTCTTCCGCTTCTTCCAGGCGCGGCCGGAGCTGTGCCTCCAGGAGCCGTTCCGCACGGCGATCCTCACGCACCTGCCGACGCTCCT
>JAFEBC010000452.1 GCA_018266095.1 Deltaproteobacteria bacterium | reverse complement strand
GCGCGCGTCCCAGCCGCCGTCACGCGCGCCTCAATGCGTCTTTCCCATGTCCGCCATCGCCTCGTCCTGCGCCTTCTGCATCTCCTCGGGCGACAGGTCCTTCACGTGCGTGGCCAGGTTCCACTTGTTGCCCCACTTGTCCATCACCTGCGCGATGCGGTCGCCCCAGAACATGTCCGCGAGCGGCATCTTCACCGTCACGCCCGCGTCCACGGCGCGCTTGAACAGCGCGTCCACGTCGTCGCAGTAGATCCACAGGACCGATGCTGTCGGCCCCGCGCCCATCTCGGGGAAGGTGTCGTTCACGAAGACCTGCGCGTTCCCGATCTGCACCACGCCGTGCATGACCTTCCCTCCCGGGCCCTCGGCGCGCATGACCTCCTTGCCGCCGAAGGCCTTCACGTAGAAGGCGATGGCTTCGGAGGCGCCGTCCATCATGAGCTGGGGTGTGAGCGAGGTGAGGCCGGGGGGGATCGGGCTGGGCATGTGAGCTCCGGGGTGTCCTTGCAGTGTACATCCGCGGTCCCGTGGCGTGGGCTGCGTCCGCGGTCCCGTGGCGTGGGGAGGGTTGCGCCCTCCGGGAGGCTTGCGGCTTGGGCCGGCACCTCGCGTCCGCGAGGTGCTGGGTGCTCCGGACCACGCCTTGGTGTGCCGCGCCTCAGTCGGGCGCAATCCCTCCCCACGCCCCGGGACCGCTCTTGATACCTGTTGGAGGGCGGAGGCTCTCGCTCCCATGGCCCGGGCTCGCTGTCGCGGAATATCCGGTGTCTCCATTCGTCTCTCGAAAGACACGGCCGCACGCTCCTGGAGGGGACATGCGCAGCGCAGCGATCATCGGCACCGGCATCGCCGGGATGCTCACGGCTCACGGGCTGCTCAAGAAGGGCTTTCGGGTCACCGTCTATTCGGACCGCACGGGCGAGCAGTGGCTGACGCAGTCCAAGCCGACGGGCACGGCGGCGCGGTTTGACCGCTCGCTCCGCTTCGATCGCGAGCTGGGGCTGAACCACTGGGACAGGCCGGAGACGGCGATGCAGGGGGTCTCGCTCGCGTTCTGTCTCAAGCCGAGGAACCCGCTGGTGACGCTCACGGGACGCATCCAGGCGCCGTGCCGCGCCATCGATGTGCGCCTGTTGTCTGCGCGCTGGATGCAGGACTTCGTGGAGCGCGGCGGGCGGCTCGTCATCGAGCCGGTGGACCTCGCGCGGCTCGATCAGATCGCGAGCGAGCACGATCTCACCATCGTCGCCGCGGGGCGGGCCCAGCTCGCGCAGTTGTTCCCGCGCAACGAGGAGCGCAGCGTCTACTCGGGGCCGCAGCGCAAGCTGTGCCTGCTCGTCACGCGGGGCGGGCGCATGGGGTTTGACCGCGTGCCGTTCCTTCCGGTGCGCTTCAACCTCTTCGCCACTGCGGGCGAGGCGTTCTGGGTGCCGTTCTGGCACAAGGATCACGGGCCCACCTGGAACCTCCTCTTCGAGGCCAAGCCGGGCGGGCCGATGGACCAATTCGACGGCTGCAAGAGCGGCGAAGAGGCGCTCGCCGTCGCCAAGAAGGTCATCCGCGAGCTGTGCCCGTGGGACGCCGATTGGGCGGAGCCGATGACGCTCGCGGATCCGCACGGCTGGCTCATCGGCGCAGTGCCTCCAGGCGTCCGCGCGCCCGTCGGCAGGCTCCCCTCGGGGCGCGTGGTCACGGGCGTGGGCGACACGCTCATGTCGCTGGATCCCATCGGAGGGCAGGGCGCCAACAACGGCACGCGCATGGCCCGCAACCTCGTGGAGGCAGCGGCTGCCCGCGGCGACGCGCCCTTCGACGCGGCCTGGATGGAGTCGACCTTCGAGCAATACTGGCGCGAGGAAGGCAGCCACATCGTGCGCTTCAACAACATCCTCCTGGAGCCGCTCTCGGCCGCGGGCCGCTCGATGCTCCTCTCGCAGTACGGCTCCGACGGCCTCTCGGACACGCCCGCGCAGCGCATCGCCGACCAGGTGGCCGAGAACTTCAACGACCCGCACCTCATCACCGATGGCTTCGTGGACGACGCCGCGGCGCGCAAGGTGATCGCGGGCGCGGGCGGGCGCTGGCCATGGTCGTTCATGCGCGGCGGGCTCGGCGTGGCCCGAGGGCAGGCGCGCCAGGCGGTCGGGCTGCAGCCGCGTCATCCGGCGCACGTGTGACTGCGGCGCCGGGCGGATCAGGGCTACTCTTCGCGCCATGTCCGAGGGCCTGATCTCCACTGAGGCAGCGCTCGAGCTGGTGCGCGCGCACCCCGAGGCGCACCTGCTCGACTACCGCGTGCTGCTCGAGCCGCTCCTGCCCGACCGCGAGGACGGCGCCGGCGTCCGCCCGATCTCGCCCGGCGGCCCGCGCTCGGACAGGCGCGCCGCTGCCGCGCGCCATCCCGCGACGCTCTTCATCGAGCTCACCGCGCTCGATCGCGGACTCGATCGGCGGCCCACGATCCGGCTGCTCTTCGCCGTCGATCGCCGCACGCGCGCGGTCCACTTCGGCGACGCGGCCGAGGCGCTGCTGAACGCCTAGCGCTTCTCGAGCCGCTTCCTCTCGCGCTCCACCAGCGCGGGCGACGACCCGATCGCGAGCTTGCCCTCCGGGATCTTCACGCGCGCATACGCCCACGCGGCCGCGTCCCGCAGCCCATCGCGATCGTACATGAGCCCCACCGCGAGCCAGTCCGCGTCGCCGAAGGCGTCCACCTCCATCGTGTCCGTGTAGCCCGCCAGCGTCTCCCGCGCGTCCTCGGTCTTGCCCGCCGCCGCCTGCAGCACCGCCAGCGTGTTGGCCGCGGCCGTGGAGCCCTTCGGCGCCTTCTGCGCCGCGATCTGGGCATCGTCCAGCGCGGCCGGCGTCACCCGGTCCTCCACGAACGCGAGCCACGCGCGGCTGTTGAGCCAGTGGGACCGCTCGCTCTCCGCACAGCTCGCCACGCCCGCGTCCAGGACCTTGCGCGCCCCCGCGAAGTCGCCGCGCAGCTCGAGCTCCTCCTGCAGGACGTTCTTCGGCCCCAGCTCGTACGGCGCGTCCTCGACCGCCTTCTGCGCCACCGCGAGGCTCTCGGCGTCCCGCCCGAGGTGCCGCAGGGTGAGGACCCTCGTCGCCAGCAGCACCAGGTCCTTGGGGGCCTGCTTCTGCAGCTCGGTGATCACCGTCAGCGCCTCCTCCGACGACTTCCCGCGCGCGAGCGAGCTGAGGAGCGACCACCCCAGCGCCTGCTTGAGCTCGCCGTCGGTCTCGGCCGCCCACATCTTGCGCAGGTCCGCCTGCGCCTCGGCGCTCTTGCCGTCCAGCGCCGCCAGCGCCGTCGCCGCGCGCTTCACCTCATTGGCCTCGGGCCTGGCCGCCGGCCACAGCCGCACGAAGGCGTTGGTGGGCGAGGGCCGGAGCTGCGCCGCCTCGTCGCGCGCCCAGTCGAGCCACTGCCGCGCCGCCTCCAGCCTGCCCTGCGCGAGCATGCGCAGCGCCATCCGCCCCAGCGTCGGCTGGCAGGGCGAGAAGCACAGCGCGTGCACCTTGCCGCCGTCGGCGTTCAGGTACATCGGCGCCCGGTTGCTGGTCAGCGCCGCCACGCCCACGCGGAACCCCGTCTGCGGCCCGCCCTCGACGGAGGTCCTCACCGCCGCGAGGCTCAGCCGGATCGCCAGCCCGCCCGCGCCCGCCATCTCCACCGGCAGCAGGCGCCGCAGATCCTTGCTGGCGCGGTGGATGCTGGCCGCGTCGTCCTCGCCCTTGTTCTCGATCGGATCGAGCAGCTCGAGGTTGAGCGTGTCGCGCATGAGATCGCGGATGAGCACCAGCGGGAACTGCGCCGGATCGCTCACCGACAGCTTGTCCGGATCGAAGGTCTGGGCCGCCTTGAAGGCGTCGAACCTGCGGTTGTCTTGCACGGCCGGCGTGAGCTGCTTGAACACGTCCGTCGCCAGGTCCATGCGGCCGAAGATGAGGAACGCGCTCAGGCCGTTCGTGAGCGCCACCTCGACCTCCTGCGGCGGCATGCCCTCGGACAGGAGCTGCTGCCGGGCCTTGGCCGCGCCGCCCTGGAGCGTCAGCGCCAGCACCCTGCGCGCGGTGGTCACCGCCGAGGCGCTCTGCGATTCGAGCAGCGCGAGCGCCTCCTTGGCCTTGCCCAGCCGCAGCGCATCGATCAGCTCCTGCTCGTCGCCCGCGTGGTTGTCGAAGTCGACGCGGGCCCGGTGGAACGCGTCGAACGCCTTGTCGAGCTGCGCCCCCGCGGCGTACTTGCGCGTCCCCTCGCCGAACTCGTACAGCTCGCCCAGGAGCACCAGCGGCTGCGACAGGCTCGGATCGAGCTCCAGCGCGCGCTGGTAGGCCGCGATCGCGCCCGCGGCGTCCATGCCTGCGCGGTGCCGGCGTCCGAGCGCGTCGTGCGATCGCATCCAGCCGAGCGTCGTCCAGGCATGCGCGTTCTGGGGCTCCAGCTCGACCGCCCGCGGCGCCTCCGCGCGCGCCAGCATCCCCGCGTTCGCGCGCAGGAGCGTGTAGGCGTAGCGGATGTGCGGCCACGCCGACTTGGGCCGCGCCGCGATCTGCGCCTGGCTCCAGGCGACCGCCTCCTTGCGCTTGTGATCGCGGGCCAGCGCCGCGCGCCGTCCTCGTTGAGGATGCGGAACACCTCGCGGATGGTCCGCGTCTCGCGCCCCTCCTCGTCGAAGGAGATCGTGTCCGAGCGCAGCAGGAGGTCCACGCCCTCCGCCCCGGCCAGCGGCGTCAGCGCCCGCGCAGCCGCCTGCAGCTCCTTCGGCGCCCCCGCGAACGGCGCCCCCAACCACGGCCGCTGCGCCGCCTGTCCCGCTCCCGCCGCGCCGTGCACGAGACCCAGCGCACACACCACCGTCCAGATCACCAGCCTCATCCGCACGTCCCCCCAACCCTGGCCCACGCTACCCCCAGTGCTCCACCATCGCCATGACGCCCAACCCCACCGTGCTCACACCGATGAGCCCCTGCAGCCCGTTGTTCGCGAACGTCAGGAACCGCGCCGACAAGGTCAGCGGCACCGCGATCACCGCCGACAGGATACCCATCCCCACCATCGATCCCACACCGAACACCGCGATGTACACGAGCCCGCGCACGGGGTCCCGCACCTGCGTCATCGCCAGGAGCAGGAGCGCCGCCGAGCCCGCCATGCCGTGCATGAAGCCCACGAGCAGCGTGCGCCAGCGGAAGCCGTGCTCGTGATCGTGCCCGTCCGCGCGCCGCGCCCCGTGGCTGTGCACGTGCAGGTGCCGCTCGCCGCCGTGCTCGTGGACGTGCACGTGCGTGCGCTCCTTCCACAGCCGCCAGAGCACCTGCGCGCCCAGCGCCACCAGCATGATCCCCACCGCGAACTCGAGCCCGTTCGCCAGCCGCTCCGGGATCGCCGAGCCCAAGAGGAACGCCGCGCCCCCGAGCGCGCCGAGCGTGAGCGCGTGGCCCAGGCCCCACGTCAGCCCGTGCCGGATGATGTCGCGCGGCCGGCTGTGCCGGGAGGCGATGGTCGCCACCGCCGCCAGATGGTCGGCCTCCATCGCGTGCTTGAGGCCGATGAAGAATCCCAAGGTCAAGATCGCCAGCATGGGCGACACATACCACTCCGCGTGCGACCGCGGTCCCGGGCGCGGGGGGCGCTGCGCGGATCGCGGTCCCGGGACGCGCTGAGGTGGGGCGTCCGCGATCCGGCTGATCTTCCTCCGTTCTTTGACGGATCCCCCGTGTTTCTGCGGGTTGCGCCTTTGGTCGCAGGTGTGTACGAGCGGATCCTGCCCGCACTCCCTGGGCCGCACTCCCCGGTCTCCGAGGTCTCTGCATGTCCCGCACGCACGCGTCCGCACTCGCCCTCGTCCTCGCGCTCGGCGCCACCAGCGCCTTCGCCGCCGAGGGCTCGCTCACCGTCAAGGGCCGCTGCATGCTCGCCGACAAGGCCGGCAAGCTCTCGCCCGTCGTCGGCACGCGCGTCGAGATCTGGGACAGCGTCGGCGCGCCCAAGGACACCGACTGGGTCAAGGGCTGCGAGCACGGCGTGGGCAACGCCTGCGTGGGCCAGGGCGTCACCGACGCGACCGGCGCGTTCACCGTCAAGGGCGACCTGCGCAAGATGCTCGACTCCGGCGGCCACATCATCGCGGGCGGCGAGCACCTCTACGCGCGCTGCTGGCTGCGCAACGGCAACGCCCTCTTCCTCTCCACGGCCACCAAGATCCCGCTGCCGTACGAGGTGGTGCAGAGCATCCCCAACGCCAAGAACGGCGCGTCCACCGCGGGCGACCTGACCTTCAAGGCCACCGCCGGCGACGCCGCGCGCATGTTCAACGTGCTCCAGCGCACGACCGATCGCCTCTCGAAGGCCGGCCTCGGCGCCGACCTGAAGCCCGTGATGGTGCTGCACCCGTCGGGCACCGAGACCAAGCCGCGCGCGCCCGGCGTGCCCGTGTATCAGGCCTCGTACGCGCAGTTCCTCACCATCCACTTCATCGAGGGCCGCCCCGACCAGACCGTCGCGCACGAGTTCGGCCACACCACCGAGTTCATGTACCGCGTGGCCTTCAACGACGACGCGCTCTTCTCGCAGCTCTCCAAGACGTTCCAGTCGAGGCAGGAGCGCCACGGCCAGATCGGCGGCGGGCACATGTACTGGTCGTCGACGAACCCGCAGTTCGCGTGGACCGAGGGCTGGGGCCACTTCACCGCGCTGTACGGACTCTCGCCCTCGCTCGACGGCAACTGCAAGCCGTGGGCGACGTACGAGAAGGGCGCTGAAGCCGACCGCATCAAGATCGAGGGCAACATCGGCTGCCGCCTGTACGACCTCTCGAAGAAGTACGGCTACAAGGCCATCTGGGACGCGGTGAAGTCGAGCAAGGCGAGCTCGTTCCCCGAGCTGCTCAAGGCGCTCGGCAAGCCGTGGGTGAACCCGCACCCGTAGGCACGTGTCAGACGTTTCTACGCTTTCTCCCGCTGCCCCGGCCTCGCCGCGGCGCCCTCGCTCGCGCCCGGCGGCTCGGCGATGGCGGCCAGCTTGTCTCGCTCGCGCTGGGCCTGCGCATCGGTCCCCAGCGGACCGCCCGCGATCGGCGCGCCCTTGCGACCTTCGCGGCCCACCTGCTCCAGCGCGTCGGCGATGGCCTCGATCTCCTCCTTCAGGCGGGCCACGCTCTGGTTCATCTCGGCGTCCGGCGCCTGCGACGCCTCCTGGCCGGCGCTGCGCAGCCGCACGAGCTGCGCGGCGAGGCCGTCGAGCGTCCACATCAGCCGGGTGAACTCGGCGTCGAGCCGGTCGGCGCTGCGCTTCAAGAGCTCGCGCTGCTTCTTCTGGTCGTCGATGGCGTCGATGGCGCGCTGAAGCGAGGTGCGGATCTGCTCGTCGGTCTCGGCGGACGCGCGGGCGTGCAGCGTGGCCCGCTCCTCCACGAGCTGCCGCAGGCTCTCCGGTGACGATTCGGCGCGCAGGGACTGCTCGCGCTCGAGCAGGTCGCGGCAGGTCTTGCGTAGCCCTTCGACCGTCTCGCGCGAGGTGCCCAGCGCGTCGCGCACCAGCGGGCTCGCCTTGGAGAGCTCGGATTCGATGCGGTCGCACGAGGCCTCGACGCGGGCGGCGCGGGGATCGGCGAGCGGGGAAGGGGGCGCGGCCTTGGTCATCCAATCGGCGCCGGGCATCACCCAGGTGTTCGCGGGGACCTGCGCGCCCGGTCCCACCGTGGCCCCTGCGCCGACGCGCGCGCGCTCACCCACGATGGCGCCGTTCTCCACATCGCAGCCCCACGAGACCACCGCGTCGCGCTCGATGATCACGTTCGCGCCCACCGTCGCGCCCATGTGCACGACCGCGCCCGCGCGGATGACGCTGCCCGCGCCCACGTCGGCGCCCATCTCCACGGTCGCGCCCGCCTCGATCACGGCCCCCGCGGCGATGTCGGCGCCCATGCCCACCGTCGCCCCCGGCTCGATGATGGCCCCCGGAGCGACCTCCGCGCCCATGCCGATGTTCGCGCGCGTCGGGTCCGGCGGCAGCACACCTGCGGGCAGGCTCGACTGGAGCGTCCGGCGCAGCGGCGCGATCAGCATCACGGTGGACACGGTCGCGAGCAGCGCGGCCAACGCGCCCAACCAGACCTGCCCGCTGGCGATGGCGATGGTGAGCAGCACGGCGGCCAGCGCCAGGCCCTGCTGACCCAGCTTGGTCACGCGATCCTGCGCCGCCTGTTCGAGCGGCGAAGGCCCGGGCGGCGCCGCCCCGGCCGGCTGGGCCAGCACCTCGCGCAGCCGCTCCAAGCTCTTGTGGACGCTGTCGTCTTGGCTCATCGCCGATCTCCGCGACGCATCCCGCCACGGAACCGCGCATGAACACAAGCGTTGTTCCTCGCGGCCAGACGTGCTTTGAGTTCGTTGAAAGATGCAGTGACACTGTGCGTCTGTGGATGTCGAGCCGATGGATGCGTTGGAGAACAGACTGCGCGAGGCCGCCGGGCGCGCGTGCGCCGCGAGGCCCGCGTTCGAGCTGAGCATGGACGCGCTCGTCCCGATCCTGCGCGCGGCGATCGACAAGGCGCCGCACCCGGAGCAGGCGCTGGACTCGCTGCACGTCGACGATCTGGCCCTCGCCGCCGCGTGCGCGCGCGGGAACGCCGCGGCCCTGGCCGAGTTCGACGCACGGGTCCTGCGCTCCGCGGTGCGCGCCGCGGCCAGGCTCGACTCCGCCTCCGACTTCGCCGACGAGGTCGCGCAGGCGGTGCGCAGCCGCTTGTTCACGGTCGCCGAGAAGGGCAAGGCGCCGCGCATCGCCGGCTATGGAGGCCGCGCCTCTCTGGAGAGCTGGACCCGCGCGGTGGCCCTGCGCTCGGCGGCCACGCTGCGCGACGGGTTCAAGGAGGAGCGCGACGGCATCGACGACCGCCTCGCGCGCCTCGCCACCGGCGATTCGGCCGAGCTCGACCTGATCAAGGCGCAGCTCCACCAGGAGTTCCGCACCTCCTTCGGCGAGGCGCTCGCGTCCCTCCCGCGCAGGTCGCGCTCGGTGCTGCGCCTGCACGTGGTCGACGGCGTCACCCTCGACGGCCTCGCGGTCGCCTACGGTGTGCACCGCGCCACCGTGGCCCGCTGGCTCGCCTCCGCGCGCAGCTCGCTCCTCAAGCGCACCAGGGCGCGCCTCTCGTCCCTGCTGGAGCTCGACGCCAAGGAGATCGACAGCCTCATCGAGCACGCCCGCAGCCGCCTCGACATCAGCATCGGCAAGTTCCTGGTGTCGACCTCCGAGGAGCAGTGACCGCGCGCCGTCAGGGGTGCTCGGCGGGCGGGACGAGCAGGATCTCGTTGCGGATGAAGTCGGGGCCGTCGGTCTCGTACTTGTAGTAGGCGAAGATCGCGTCGCGGTCCGCCTCCGGATCCTTGAGGTTCGCGGGCCCGGTCATCTCCTGCATCTGCAAGACGCCGTCGTTGCGCAGGAGCGCGAGCCGCTGGGCGTCGGGCGAGAACGCGGCCGACACCGTCTGCACCAGCGGGGGCAGGCCCATCGTCGACACCGGCCTGCCGCGGCGCAGATCCCACAGCTCGATCATGCCCGGCGACGAGGCGGAGAAGAGCAGCCCCGAGGCCGGCGCGCGCGGCACCTGCGGGGCGATGGCGAGCGAGTCGATCTCGCCGCTGTGGAAGCTGTGCAGCATGCCGAGCTGCGCGCCGGTCTTCACGTCCCAGCGCAGGATGCGGCGGTCCGCGCTCCCCGAGAGCAGCTCCTTGCCGTCCAAGGAGAACACCAGCGCGCGCACCTCGTCCTCGTGGCCCTCCAGGCGCGCCAGGAGCTTGAGCGTGCGGGCGTCCCAGAGGAGCACGAGGCCGTCCGAGCCGGCCGAGGCGATCTTCTTGCCGTCGCGCGAGAAGGCGATGGCGCGCACGGCGTCGCGGTGCGCGGGCCAGGTCTGCACGGGCCCGCCCGCGAGCGCGACGAGGTGCACCGCGCCGTTCTCGGTGCCGGCGGCGACCAGCGTGCCTGTCGGGTCGAAGGCGACCGCGCGCGTGGGCTGCGCCAAGGGGTGGCTGCGCAGCGCCTTCCAGCCGTCCCACAGCAGCAGGCCGTCCTCGCCCGCGCTGGCGAAGGAGGTCCCCGACGGCGCCGCGGCGATGGCGTAGGCCGCGCCCTCGTGCGCCCGCGACTCATCGAGGAACTTCCCGGTCTTGGGATCCCACAGCTCCAGCGCGCCGCCGCGGTCGATCGACACGAGGCGCGTGCCATCGGCCGACCAGGCCAGCGCCGCCCCGCGCGTCCCCGGGCCGCGCGAGCCGCGGTGCACCGAGGAGGCCCCCGCCGCCCACAGCCGCAGCGCCCGATCGGCCGCGCCGATGAGCACCTCTCCGTCGCTGGAGATGGCCGCGCTGGTGTACTGACGGAACGAGCCGGCCAAGGACACGAAGGGCTGCCGCGAGTCGACGTCCCAGAGGCGGAACGCGCCCACGTCGCCGATGCAGCCGAGCGTGCGGCAGTCGGCCGACACCGCGAAGAAGCGGCAGTCGCCGCCGGGGATCTGCAGGGGCTCGACCTTGCCGTCGCCGAAGTTCCACACCGCGACGTTGTTCAGGTGATCGCCCATCAACAGGCGCGGCGAGGGGCACGACACGAGCTGGCGCGCGTGCAGCATCGGCGGCCCGAAGGCCTCGGGCGACTGGTCGGGGGCGCGCGGGTTCCAGCGGCGGACGCCTTGGATGCTGCGGCCGCCGTACACCACCTCGTCGGTGCGCAGGAACGCGATCGCGTCGATGGCGCCCTCCGCGTTGTGCCGCGCGAGCACCTTGCGCGAGGGGAGATCCCAGACGAGGAGGGTGCTCCCCGAGACCGTGGCCGCCAGCGCGCCGTCGGCCGCGAGCGCGAGCTGCGACACGGGCCCGCCGTGGTCGAGCTGGGCGCGCTTCTCTCCTGTGGCCGCGTCGAAGAGCTGCAGCCCGTCGCCGATCGCCGCCAGCAGCGTGCGCCCGTCGGGGCTGTAGGCGAGATCGAGCGGCGCCTCCGGGAGCGCCAGCTCGAGCCGCTGGGAGCCTGTGGCGTCGTCGAACACCCGCAGCGTGCGGTCATCGCCGCCCGACGCGAAGCTCTTGCCGTCCGGCGCGAAGGCCACGTCGCGCACGCGCCCGGTGTGCTTGATGAGCTTGTAGCGGGGCACGAGGCCGGTCAGCCCCGTGAGCGACTCGCCCCAGCGCGCCTCGTCCTTGTCCTCGGCCACGCGCGCCTCGGCGAAGTAGGCCGCGGCCCGATCCCACTGCATGTGGCGCGTCGAGTTGTAGGCGCGCTCCAGCATCGCCGCCGCCCGCTGGTGCCGCAGCTCCTGGTTTCGGCCCCAGACGTTGCCGGCCCACACCGCGCCCACGATCACCGTCACGGTGAGCGCCGCGAACGTCGCCCGGTGCCGCGCGGCCGTGCGCAGGAAGAGCTGCCACGGGCTGTAGCGATACACGGCCACCGTGCGGCCCTCGCTCCAGGCCGCGATGTCCGACTCCAGCGCGCCCGCGTTGGCGTAGCGCTCGGCCCGCTCGTGCGAGAGCGCCTTCTGCGCCACCGCCGCCAGATCCGGCGGCACGCCCTGCAGGGAGGTGCGCTCCTGCGGCCCGGCGATGACGGCCTTGAGGATCTCCTCGTCGCTCTTGCCCGTGAACGGCGGCCGGCCCATGAGCAGCTCGAACAGCACCGCGCCCAGCGAGAACACGTCGCTGCGCTCGTCCACCTCGTCCAGGCGCCCCGCGGCCTGCTCCGGGCTCATGTAGCCGGGCGTGCCCAGCGTGGTCCCGTCGAGCGTCATGCCCGGGATGGGCGACTGCAGCGCCGGCTCGGTCACGTCCGCCGGTGCGCCCCGCATCCGCGCGAGGCCCCAGTCCACCACCACCGTCTCGCCGAACGCGCCCACGAGCACGTTGCCCGGCTTGAGGTCGCGGTGGATGACGCCGCGCCCGTGCGCGTACGCGATGGCGTTGCACAGGTCCCGAAAGTGCGGGAGCAGGCGCAGCCGCTCCGAGAGGTTCCGG
>JAFEBC010000451.1 GCA_018266095.1 Deltaproteobacteria bacterium | reverse complement strand
GAGGTCGCTCGCCGAGACGGGCCTCTTCGAGCCGAAGCCGGTGCGCGCGCTGCTCGACCGGCACCTCGCGGGCCAGGCCGACCTGCGCAAGCCGCTGTGGACGCTGGCGATGTTCCTCTTGTGGCGCCGCCGCTTCGGCGCTGTCACCACGCACGGCGCGCGGACGCCTGAGCTGCACACGAGGCCCGCGCTGGTGGCCTGAAGGAGACCTCATGTCCCGCCGAATCCTCGTCACCGGAGGCGCCGGCTTCATCGGCTCGCACCTCGTCAGCAAGCTGCTCGCGCAGGGCGACACGCCGGTCATCCTCGACAACTTCGACCCGTTCTATCCCGAGCGCATCAAGCGCCGCGCCATCGGGCCGCTGCTCGCGCAGGGCGTGCGGCTCATCGAGTGCGACCTGCGCGACGATCGGGGCATGCGCAAGGCGTTCGCAGACGCGAAGCCCGAGATCGTGGTGCACCTCGCGGCGCGCGCGGGCGTGCGGCCGTCGCTCGAGGATCCGGGCGGGTACATGGACACGAACGTGCGCGGCACCGCTCACGCGCTGGAGTCCGCGCGGCTCGCAGGCACGCGGCGATTCGTCCTCGGCTCCAGCTCCTCCGTCTACGGCGCCTTCGCCAAGCCGCCCTTCCGCGAGGACGCGCGCATCGACAGCCCGCAGAGCCCGTACGCGGCCAGCAAGGTGGCCAGCGAGGTCATCGCGCGCACGTACCACAACCTCTACGGCCTGGAGATCGCGTCGCTGCGCTTCTTCACCGTATACGGCCCGCGGCAACGGCCCGACCTCGCCATCCACAAGTTCGCGCGCCGCATGCTCGCGGGCCAGAGCATCCCCTTCTTCGGCGAGGGCGACACGCGGCGCGACTACACGTACATCGACGACATCATCGCGGGCGTCACCGCGGCCACGTCGGTGCCGCTGCAGCACGAGATCGTGAACCTCGGCGGCTCGGCGACGACGACGCTGAAGGAATTGGTGGAGCTGCTCGAGCAGAACCTGGGCATGCAGGCGAAGCTCGACCGCCAGCCGCTGCAGCCGGGCGACGTGCCGCTGACGAACGCGGACGTGGCGTACGCGAAGAAGCTCTTGGGCTACGAGCCGAAGACGCCGATCCGGCAGGGCATCGCGAAGTTCTGCGAGTGGATCCGCGGCGAGGGCCAGGACTGGGTCTAGCGAGCCGGCCGAGGCGCGACCCGGTGCAGATTGAGGCCGCAAGTCACGTGCGGCTCGCAGAGGACGCTCCACGAAATCTGCGGATCGATCGCCGCCAGATAGGACGCCAGCACGTCACGCGCGACCTCGTCCTTCGCGCCTGCGAACACACGTCTCCCGCGCAGGCCTGGCGCGTTGAGCGTGAACGGAATCAGCTTGGTGTGGCGCGCCTTGGAGATGGCGTCGCAGAGGTCGCGCAGGAACGTGCGCGGATCCGTCTTGCCCGGCGGCAACGTGATGCGCGTGTCCAGGAGCGGCGTGGACGACACGAGCCCGCCATCGGCCCCGAGACGGCAACGTGCGTGGCCTTCCCGTCAGCGCTCGTCCACTGCACGAACCGGTGCGTGTCGTCGCTCCAGGCCTTCACCATCGCGTCGACGAGGCGCCCCGCGTCGCCAGGGACCTCGACGGTCACCGAAATCCGGCCGGGCTCGAGCGAGGGCTGCTCGGGCTCCTCGTACGTGACGACCCGGCCAGACAGCTCCTCGACCTTGCGGAGCCCGCTGTACAGCGGCCTCGTGCCGGAGACTTCGATGGTCTTGGGCCACTCCGCCGCCGTGCCCGACGAGACGCACAGCGCAGCGCACAAGAGAACCGCGCGATGGACTCGCATCTGATCCCCCTGCAGCACGGGCGCCAGCAACACAGCCGTGGCGCCCGCGAACCTGCGACTGCGATCGGGCTTGGACTACTTCACGCCGAGCAGCTCGACCTCGAACACCAAGGTCGCGTTCCCCGGAATCACGCCGCCCGCGCCGCGCGCGCCGTAGCCCAGCTCCGGCGGAATCGTCAGCTTGCGCTTGCCGCCGACCTTCATGCCGGCCACGCCCTGGTCCCAGCCCTGGATGACCTCGCCCGCGCCCAGGCCGAACTCGAACGGCTCGCCGTGGTCCTTGGACGAGTCGAACTTCTTCCCGTTCGTCAGCCAGCCCGTGTAGTGCACGGTGACGCGCTTGCCCTTGGTGGCCTCGACGCCAGTGCCGACAGTTTGGTCTTCGATCTCCAGCTTTCCGGGCATCGTGTTCACTCGTGGGTGAGGGGTGGAAGAGGGTTTTACACCAAAGGGCGTTGAGCGTTGAGCGTTGAGCGTTGAGCGTTGGCGTTGGCGTTGGCGTTGGCGTTGGCGTTGGCGTTGGCGTTGGCGTTGGCGTTGGCGTTGAGCGGACGGGAACCTGACGGCTGACCGGTTGCGTTGCCCGGGCTGGACTCACTTGGTCCGCGTCCTGCTTGCTGTCTCCGAGCTGCGCGTTCGGCTCTGCCGAACGCTGCTCTGTCCGTCCAAGGATTTGGCTGCTCGGGGACCCCAGTCTGGCGCGGGCCTCACGGGCGCCTCAAGGCCGCAGCGGCTGCTGGCGCAGCCGTGCTTCACTTCGCTTCACTTCGTTCCGCTCCGTTTCGCAGCCTTGACCCGCCCGTGATTCCCGCGCCGGACCAGGGTGGTCCTTCGCAATCGTGCGGCGGGCACACTTCGAGGTCGTCATGCTGCGTATCTACTCTGTCTCCATCTCGCTCTGCGCGGAGCTCAAGCCGGTCGTCGATGTCATTGAGCGGCGCGATTCGGATCTTGCTCGGCAGCTTCGCAGGGCGCTCTCGTCTGTCCCGCTCAACATCGCGGAGGGCTCTCAGGTCTCGGGCGGCAATCGCTCGGTGCGATACCGCACGGCCATGGGCTCACTGCGCGAGTCGCTCGCCTGCCTCGAGCTGGCTCAGGCCTGGGGCTACATCGAGCCCGTCAGCGATGACCTGCGCGCTCGGT
>JAFEBC010000450.1 GCA_018266095.1 Deltaproteobacteria bacterium | reverse complement strand
CTCACCGAGGGCGTCCTGGAGCTGCGCGCGCTGCCGTGTCCGCGCGACCGCACGCAGGACGACCTGCTTCTCCTGCGCACCAGCGCCTTCGCGGGCCTGCGCCGCGCACATCTGGCCGACGACGCGCCCGCGCGTGCGCTCGTCGACCGCGCGACCTCCCGCGGAGAGGCCCTGCTCGTGCGCGAGGACTTCTGCGGCCTCTTGCGCGGCGCGACCCTGCCCGAGAGGCGCGCCGAGGCACCTCCGCCCGCACCCGAGCCGCTCTGGCAGCGCCCGCTCACGCAGGCCGGGCCGCTGTGGAAGCGCGTGCGGCAGCGACTCGAACGACAGCTCGGCGCCGACCGCGTGGGCCGCTTCCTGCATCCGGTGAAGGAGGCCGTGACCGAGGCCGCGCTGAACGTGGACGCCGCGCGCACCGCGGTGTCCCTGCGCCAGAACCCGCTCGCGCTCAGCTCGATCCTCTCGCCGTGCGCCCGCGCCGAGCGCGCTTGGATCGAGAAGCTGCCCGTGCCGCTCGACGGCCCGCCGCCCACGGCGTACGCCACGCCGCCCACGGCACACGCTACGCCGCCCACGCCATTCGCCACGCCGCCCACGGCAACGTTCGCTCCGCGAACGCTCGACACACGCTCGCCGATCACCGCCCCCGGCAAGCCGCGCCTCGTGCTCTCGCTCCCCTGGGTCGTGCCGGGCGGCGTGGACAAGGCCGCCATCGAGCAGGCGCAGTGGCTGCACGAGGACGGCCACGAGGTCCTGCTCGCGACGCACAACGCCGCCGCGCACTTGTGGCTGCCGAAGCTGTCGCCGTTCCTGCGCGAGCACGCGCTCCTGGGCGAGCTGTGCACAGAGGAGCGCAAGGCCGACGCGCTCGTGGCCTTCACCCGCCGCTTCGACGCGCGCGCCCTCCTGATGTCGCACTCGTGGATCGGCCTCGATGCGCTCCCCAAGCTCAAGGCCGGGCTGCCGCGCGTGCGCACCGCGGACTTCGTGCACATGGAGGACCCGCGGCCCGGCGCGCAGTACGCTCAGGTCGCCTCGGAGAAGTTCGATCGCTTCCTGGACCTGCGCCTCGTCGCGCACGCCTTCGCGCGCAGGCGGCTCGTCGACTGGGGCGTCCCCGAGTCCAAGATCCGCACCATCCATCTCGGCTGCGACGAGCTGGGCACCTGCGATCCCGCGCGCACGCCCACGGGCCATCTGCGCGGCGCGCTCGGCCTGCCCATCCCGCAGGGCGCCAAGGTCGTTGGCTTCGTGGGGCGCTTCGCCGAGGAGAAGGACCCGCTGCTCCTCGTGCGCACCTACGCGGCCCTCTCGGCCTCCGCCATCGCGGCCGGGCTGCCCGCGCCCCACTTCGTCATGGTCGGCGACGGCCCGCTCAAGCCCGCCGCGCAGGCCAAGGCCGACGAGTGCGGGATCGCCGCGCAGACCCACTTCCTCCCCGCCGACGCCGACGTGCCGCGCGTCCTGCGCGACCTCTCGCTCGTGCTCATGGCCGGCCGCCTCGAGGGCCTGCCGCTGGTCTTCTTCGAGGCGCTCTCCCTGGGCACGCCCGTGGTCACGACCGACATCCAGGGCATCCCCGAGCTCGTCGACGACGCCGTGGGCGCCTGCGTTCCGCACGGCTCGGACGAGACGGTGCGCCTGCGCTCGCTCGTCGAGGCTGCGCTGCCGCTGCTGCGAGATGACGCCCTGCGCGCCGCGAAGGGCCAGGCCGGCCGCGCGCGTGTGCTGGCGCACTTCTCGACCGCGCAGCGCAAGGAGAAGTTCCGCGCCGCGATGGCAGAGCTAGTCCGCTAGGCGCTCTCCGCCGCGCTGAGGGAGCCTCGGTCCTCACAGACCAACGTCTTTGTTCACGCTCCGTACAAAGTCGCCCCGGCGCGTTCGTGTTACATCGACAGTGTGGGCCGGCTCCAAGGCATCGCTGCGTCACCAGGGGTGGCGATCGGGCGTGCGTATCCCGTCGATCGACAGCGCGCCCGCGTGCCTCGCGTCCACCTCGACGCCGCGGTCATCCCCGCCGAGCTGAGCCGCCTCGACGCCGCCCTCGCGCTCTCCGTCGAGCAGCTCACCGCCATCAAGGAGACCCTCGGCGAATCCGAGCAGGCCGAGATCCTCGAAGCGCACGCGATGATGCTGGCCGACCCGGGCATGAAGGACGCCATCGTCGCCCTCATCCGCGACGAGACCTTGAACGCCGAGTGGGCCGTCCGCCGCGTGTTCCGCGAGTTCGGCGACAAGCTCGCGGGCGCCGAGGAGCTCCTGGCCTCGCGCCGCGCCGACTTCGACGAGGTGTGCGACCGCATCGTGCACAACCTCATGGGCGAGCGCCCGAGCGTCCTGGCCGAGCTGCCGCCCGAGAACTCCATCCTGGTCGCGCACGACCTGCCCACCGCCGACGCCGCCGTCCTGCTCTCGGCCGGCCGCGTGATCGGCCTCATCTGCGACTTCGGCAGCAAGACCAGCCACACCGCCATCCTCGCCCGCGCGCTCGAAGTCCCGTGCGTCGTCGGCGCCGGCACCTGCAGCGAGTCCGTCCAGCCCGGCCAGCTCATCGCGATGGACGGCAGCACCGGCGAGATCTGGCTCAACCCCGACGTGGTCGAGCAGAAGCGCGTCGAAGACGTCCGCGAGCGCCGCAAGACCCGCGACCGCGAGCTCCTCGAGGAGAAGGACCTCCCGGCCACCACCAAGGACGGCCGCAAGGTCGGCCTCTACGCCAACATCGAGTTCCCCGCCGAGGTCCCCAGCGTGCTCGCCCACGGCGGCGAGGGCATCGGCCTCTACCGCACCGAATTTCTCTATCTAAACCGCGAGCAGCTCCCCACCGAGGAGGAGCACTACAAGGCCTACGCCGAGATCCTCACCAAGATGGGCGACAAGCCCGTCGTCATCCGGACGCTCGACCTCGGCGGCGACAAGCTCCCCATCGGCCACCGCTCGCACGAGCAGAACCCCGCGCTCGGCCTGCGCGCCATCCGCCTCACGCTCAAGCACCCCGCGCTCTTCCGCACCCAACTGCGCGCCCTCTGGCGGGCGAGCGTCCACGGCAACCTGCGCATCCTCTTGCCGATGATCGCCGCCGTCAGCGAGCTGCGCGAGGCCAAGCAGCTCATCACCCAGGCCCGCCGCGAGCTGGTGCACGAGGGCCACACGCTGCCTGAGCGCATCCCGCTCGGCATCATGCTGGAGACGCCGGCAGCCGCCCTGAGCGCGGATCGCCTGGGCCGCGAGTGTGATTTCTTTTCGATCGGCACCAATGACCTGATTCAGTACGCAATGGCCACCGACCGCGGCAACCGCGACGTGGCCTACCTGTACCGCCCGCTGCACCTGGGCGTGCTGCGGCTCATCGAGACGGCGGTCGAGGGCGCGGGCGTGAACGGCATCGAGATCAGCATGTGCGGCGAGATGGCGGGGGATCCGCTGTACGCGCTCGTGCTGCTGGGGCTGGGGCTCGACACGCTGTCGATGAATCCCGCGGACATTCCGCGCGTGAAGCGCGTGCTGCGCGGGAGCGGGCTGCGCGATGCGCGGGAGCTGTTGCAGGCCGCGATGAGCTTCAGCTCGACGGACGAGATCGAGAAGTTCGTGATGAACGAGATGGGGAAGCGGTTTCCGGAGCTGCGGACGGCGCCGCTGCTCGAGGCGGGGCTGTAGCCTGTCTCTTTGCGAGTGCATCGCATTTGCGATACATTCTCGTCCATGAAGTCCTCTACGCTCCCGCCCCTCCGTGTCGAACCCGGTCTCCGCCAGGCCGCTGAACGACTCTTGCGCAAGGGCGAAACCCTCTCGTCCTTCGTCGAGGAGTCCGTGCGCGAGAGCATCGAGCGGCGCACCGCCCAAGAGGACTTCATCGCCCGCGGGCTGGCCTCCGCCGAGGCCGCGCGCAAGTCCGGCAAGTACGTCTCGGCCGCCGCCGTCCTCGCGAAGCTCGAGCAGCAACTCGCCCCCGTCCGCAAGTCCGCGAAGGCAGCTCGAGGTCGCCGGGCGAACGGATGAGCTACACGGTTCGCTTCACGCAGGAAGCAGAGCGAGATCTGCTCGAACTCCACGCCTTCCTTGCCGAGCTCGATCCACTGCCTGCGAAGGCAGCGATCGAGACCTTGCGCAAGGCCCTCGATCTGCTCGCGCTGTTCCCTTTTTCCTGTCGCAAGGCCTCGGGTGCAGACACGCCGCGTTTGCGAGAGATGGTCGTGTCGTTCGGCCAGCGCGGCTACGTCATGCTCTTCGAGATCGAGTCCAAACAGTACGTCACCGTGATCGCGGTGCGGCATCAGCGCGAAGACGACTTCTTCTGATGGGCCGCTGCGTGCCCGCCCTCAAGCCACGCGGTCCAGCGCACCCGCGCCGCGCCCGTTGAACAGGCGGTCGCCAAACGCATTCCCCAGCACCCCCCGCGGATCCACCCGCCCCTTCAACTCCGCAAACTCCCCCAGCGCGCTCCCGTACATCCGCGCCAATTGCTCGCCGGACGCCACCACATTCTTCACCAGGTGCAACCTCCCGCCGCTCGCGATGCACGCGTCATTCAGCTCCCGCAGGCACTCCGCCACCCGCGCCATCCGCGCGCGCCGCAGCGACTGGAACACGAAGCTGAAGCACACGCCCTCCATCGCGCGCGCCGAGCCGAGCAGCGCCTCATCCACCGGCATCCGCAGGCCGTCGAGCAGGCTCGGGTACACGTCGTGCTTCCGCATCAGCTTCCGGCATTCGACAAGAAATCCCAGCGCCGCTGCCTCGGGCACCACGTAGCTGTGCTGCAAGGTGCCGATGGTCAGCCCCCAGCGCTCCGTCGCCGCCTTCGCGCGCTCGTTCGGCTCCATGCAGAAGGTGTAGCCGTGCAGGTCGTCGAAGAACGGCCCGCGCGGGAACAAGTGCGTCCACGCTTGCTGGCACAGCGTCCGCGAGAGGCGCGTCGCGAAGAGCAGCTCGCCCAGCGGCCGGTGCCACGCGTACTTTTGGTAAAGAAACAGCGAGCGCGGCCCGTCCTCCTCCGTGTACCGCGAGCGCATCACCGCGCCGCGCGGGCGATCGTCGAGCGAGAAGACCGAGTACACCGCGTCGGCGCCCTGCGGATCGTGCGAGCGGGCGAAGAGCGTCTCCAGATAGCTCTCCAGGCCCTCCTGCCGCTCGAGCTCCGTCTTCACGCGCCGCCGCGGCCCCAGCGGCAAGAGGTCGATGGTGAGCTGCGTGACGAACCCCAGCCAGCCGAAGCCGCCGATGGCCGCGCGGAAGAGGTCCGCGTTCTGCGTGCGCGAACACGTGAGCAGCCGCCCATCGACGGTCAGCAATTGGAATGAGCGGATGCGATCGCCGGAATGGCCGTACACGGGTGTCGAGCGCGAGAGGCAATTGGCCGCGAGCACACCGCCCGCCGTCGCGTGCGGAGTGGTGACCGAAATGTGCGGAATGAGCTCGTGCCCCAGCGCGTGCCCGACCACGTCGCCCCAACGCGCGCCGGAGCCGCAGGTCACCGTGCGCGCGTTCGCGTCGATCGCGATGTCGGCGAAGCCGTCGAGCTGCACCAGCGTGTCATCCGTCAGGGCCTGCGCGTCGAACGAGCGCCCGCCCGCGCGCAGCGTGACCCGGCGGTGTTCCTGGTGCGCCCGCCGCAGCGCCGCCGACACCTCGCCCACCGTGTGTGCGTGCTCGATCACCCGTGGCCGCGCCGTCTGCAGTCGTCCATAGCTGAACAGGGGGCCCTGAGGCGTCGGTCGCATGCCCCTCAAGACGGCCCGCGGGCACGATCTTCCCCGGAACGAGGGGTGAGCAGGGGGCCTGCTAGACTCCCCGTCCTCTCAAAGAGGAGCCACACCATGATGATGGACTGGGAAGCGTATCGAAAGCAGGTCGCCGCGGGCGTGGGCCAGATCGCGCACACGAGCCCCGAGATCGTGCGCGGATATCGCGCCATCTTCGACGGGGCCGCCAAGATCGGCACGCTCGACCCCAAGCTGCGCGAGCTCATCGCGCTCGCGGTGTCCGTGACCGTGCGCTGCGACGGCTGCATCACCACGCACGTCGACGCGGCCGTGAAGGCGGGCGCGACCAAAGAGGAGCTGACTGAGGCGCTGGGCGTGGCCATCGCGGTCAACGCAGGCGCGGCGCTCGTGTACTCGGCGCGCACCATGGACGCCTTCGCGCAGCGGACGGCGGGTGCGCCTGCGAATGCACCCGCCGCTCCGGCGACCGGTCAGCCCTAGCAGGCTGTTGAAGATCGCCACTCCGCGCCACAGCCTCCCCTCCGCGTGTCCGGCTCGTTTTCGAGCCGGACCGCAGCGGATCAACCCTTCACTTCAGCTT
>JAFEBC010000044.1 GCA_018266095.1 Deltaproteobacteria bacterium | reverse complement strand
GTACACGACCTCGAGCAGGCCCTGTTCGGGGACCTCGCCCACGGTCTGCGCGAAGAGCAGGAAGTACGCGGTGACGAAGCCGCGGCCGAGCGTGATGGGCGTGTGGCCCTGCCGGTTCAGGAGCCAGATGAGCGCGCCGCCGCCGAAGACGAGGATCACCAGCATCGCGAACGTGCCGCGGAAGCGGCGCAGGAGCGCGCGCGTGTAGAGCATCTGGGCGTGCAGCGTGCGGCGGGGCTTCGGAACGGGCACGCAGCTTCGTTAACACAGGTTTCGTGTACGCTCGCGCGCCATGCGCCCGCGCTCCGTATTCCTGGTCCCGCTGCTCCTGTGCTCGCTCACGCTCACGCGGCCCGCGCCCGCGGCTGAGGGCGACTGGGAGCAGACCAGCGACAAGGACGGCGTGCAGGTGTGGAAGCGCGAGGACCCGGGCAGCCCGTTCCACGGCATCAAGGGCTCGGGCGAGGTGAAGGCGCCGCCCGTGGTGGTGGCGCAGGTGCTGCTCGACGAGGCGCGCTCGCCGGAGTGGATCGACTCGCTCGCCGAGGCGCGCGTGGTGCAGCAGGCGGCCGAGGACGACTACATCGAGTACAACCGCGTCGACATGCCGTGGCCGGTGCGCGATCGCGAGTTCCTCCCGCCCGTGCACATGTCGCTCGACGAGGCGACGGGCGTCGCCACCATCAAGAGCGAGCCGTTCACGCTGGCCGCGTTGCCGCCCAAGCCCAAGACCATCCGCGGCACGCTGCGCGCGATCTACGTCCTGGAGCCGCTCGCGGACGGCGCGCACACGCGGCTCACCGTCGAGATCCACAGCGATCCGGGCGGCTGGCTGCCCGCGTGGCTCGTGAACTTCTTCCAGAAGGACTGGGCCAACGAGACCATCGCGGGCATCCGCCGTCAGACGGC
Source organism: Deltaproteobacteria bacterium (assembly GCA_018266095.1). Classification (GTDB taxonomy): domain Bacteria; phylum Myxococcota; class Myxococcia; order Myxococcales; family 40CM-4-68-19; genus CAIWCD01. Next base: position 9,921 of record JAFEBC010000044.1, on the reverse strand, counting down.
CAAGACCGACCTCACGCGGCCAGACGAGTTCAAGGTCTGGCTCGCGCGCTTCGACGCTAGGCGCCCGCCGCCGACAGCGACGCCAGGTGCGCCGGCACGTTCGTCTGGTTCGAGTTCGCCCTCGGACGCGGCGCCTCCACCTCGCGCACCTTGAAGAAGCGCATCTGGCCCTGCAGCGTCTCGGCCTGCTCGGCGAGCTGACCCGCGGCCGCGGCCAACTCCTCTGCCGCCGCGGCGCTGCGCTGCGTGGCCTGATCGACCTGCGTGATGGCGCGCGTGATCTGCGTGACACCCGAGGCCTGCTCGTTCGAGGCCGCGCTCACCTCCTGCACCAGCGCGGTCGTCTTCTGGATCGAGGGCACCAGCTCCGCCAGCGCCGCGCCCGAGGAATCAGCCAGGCCCACGCTGTCCGATGCCAGCGTTCCAATCTCGCGGGCCGACACCTGGCTGCGCTCAGCGAGACGGCGAACCTCTCCTGCGACGACGGCAAAACCACGTCCCACGGCTCCCGCGCGCGCCGCTTCGATCTCGGCGTTCAGCGCCAGCAAGTTCGTCTGGTAGGCGATCTCGTCGATCACCGACACCTTGGCCGCGATGGCCTTCATCGCTTCGATGGTCGCCTTCACCGCGTCGGCGCTCTTCTTCGCGTCACCGGTGCCCTTGAGCGCGACCTCTTCGCACTCGCGGCTGTTGTGCGCGTTCTGCGTGATCGACGCGCTCATCTCTTCGAGGCTGGCCGAGGTCTCCTCGACCGAGGCCGCCTGCGTGCTCGCGCCATCGGACACTGCGTTCGCAGCCGATGACACTTGCGACGACACGTTCGCGAGCAGATCCGCGCCGTGGCCGACCTCGCCCAGCACTTCATTGAGCCGCGTGAGCATGCGCTTCAGGGCCGCGTGCACGCCCGTCGAGTACGAGGTGCCGAGATCGAGCGTCAGATCGCCCTCCGCGATGCGCTCCACCGTGTCCGCGATCACCGCTGGCTCGCCGCCCAATTGCACGAGCAGCCGCTGGATGATCACCCACGCGAGGATGAAGCCGAGCAGCAACCCGATCACGATCGCCGCGATCGCCACCGAGCGGCTCTGCGCGTACATCTGCGCCGCGTCCTGGTACGACGCACGCGCGAGATCGAGCTGCAAGCGGCTCAGGCCATCGAGCTTGCCGATGAGCGGCTGCACGGCCGGGAAGAGGTCGATGGTCACGAACAGCTCGAGCTCCTCCGTCTGCTGCTTCTTCAAGATGGCGTCCAGCTCGTCGAGCGCCGTGTTCGCCTTCGCCATCAGCGGCGTCATCTCCGCCACCAGCTTCTGCTCCTCGGGCGAGAGCGTCCGCGCGCCGCCGCGCTTGACGATGCCGTCGATCACCGAGCGCGCCTCATGCAGCGACGCGCGCCCCTGCTCCCAGGTGATCGAGCGGTCGCGCACCTTCTGCGCCGTCTGCACGCCGGCCACCGCGAAGGCGTCCGAGAGATCCTTCAGATCGCGCAGCGGCACCACGCGATCCTCGTAGACGTGCCGCAGGCCCTGCTCCATGAGCCGCATGCCGCCCAGGCCCACCGCGCCGAGGACCAAGGCCACGGCGCCCATCACCGAGACGAGCAAGTAGAGGCTGGTCGAGACCTTGAGTCGCTTGAGCATGGGCTTACTTTCCAGAGAGCGGGTAGCCGGGCTTGCCGGGGGCGATGCCGTTCACCTTGAGCACCTTCACCGACGCATCGACCGCGCGCTGCGGGACATACGCGACCACGCCGCGCACCTTGCCCGCGAGCCGCACCACGGACTCCGGCGTCGGGGCCACGCGAGGCGCCGTGCCCGTGCCGCGCATGCGCTGGTCGACCCAGTAGCGATCGACCTCGCCCTGGTCCATGTTCAGCACGTTGGCGTTGAAGTTCTCGCGCTCGGCCGAGCCCGCCTCGAGATCGAGCGGCACCGCGCGCTGGCCATCGGACCACTCCTTCTTCTTGCCGAGGAAGAGCGCGCGCAGCTCCTCGGTGGAGATGTCCGTCTTCGGGTTGTCGCGGTCGACGATCACGACCAGCGTGCTGCCTTCAGCCGACTGCGCGCGGGCCGCGGCAGGAGCGAGGAGGGCAGCGGCGGCGGCGAGCGTGAGGCGCAGGAGAGCGAATGAGCGGGTCATGGCAGCTCCTTAGAACGCCCAGGCGATCTGGGATTGGAGGGTGATGAGCTGCGCGCCGTAGATGTTGTCGTTCGCGGGCGCCTTCGGCCACCAGGGCAGGCCCACCGAGCCCTTGACCACCAGGTTCGGCAGCACGCGCACGTTCACGCCCAGGTTCACCACGTAGAGCTCGATGCGCTCCTGCGTGTCGTTCGGCGTCAGGTGCTGGAACATGCCGAAGGGCATGATGTTGTACCAAGGCAGCCGATAGCCGCCGAGCACGTACCAGCCGCTCGCGGTGTAGTCCGAATACGTGGGCCGGCCCAGGAACGCGGCGAAGGCGGCGCGCCCGTCGTCGGTGTACTTCACGTCGTGGTAGAGCGCCTCGCCCTGGAGGAGGAAGCTCTTGTACTCCCAGCGCACGTCCGCGCCGAGCGAGAGCTCGTCGTACTGCTGGATGAGGTTGTTGAACGGGCCGGTGGCGCCGTTGCCCTCGTTCCGCTCGGTGTAGCGGCCGGTGTAGAAGCTGCCGCCGACCTTGAGCTCGCCCAAGCTGCCGCGCGTCTCCATGAAGACGCGGCCGCCGACGCCGAGCCGGTGATCGAAGTCGACGTACTGCGGGACGTGCCCGTTGTAGTCGTTGTTGTACGACTCGATGCGGCCGTTCGAGACCGTCAGGTGCCAGCCGAGGCGCGTGTCGCCGAAGTAGCGGCTGCCGTAGCCCTCGAAGCCCACCTGCGAGCGCGGGAAGAGCTGCTGCGTGATGGCGTACGGCTGGTTCGCGTCGATGAGCGCCACCGAGGCGTGGTCCACGTTCCAGATGCCGACGGGCGTGAGGAACTGGCCTGCGCGCAGCGTGAACAGGTCGGAGAACGCGTACTCGACCCAGGCGCGCTCGATCAGGATCGAGCCCCAGCTCACGTAGGCGTTGGACTCGGTCGGGTCGTTGACCTGCGTCGAGACCTTCTGCGTGCCGGTCGAGGTGAGCTGCGAGCCGGTGCCGTTGGGCACGTAGCTGAAGCGGATCTCGATGAGGCTGCGCGCGCGCTGCGAGAGCTGGCCGTCGAGGAAGAGGTTGATCTTGCCGACCGCGAGCGAGCCGTTGTTCTCGAAGATGTTGTACTTGGCCCAGCCGCTCTGCGTGTCGAACAGGTAGCGCTGGTAGGTGAAGTCGGCGAACCCGTAGAGCTTGAGCTGCGGGCCCGAGTCGGTGTGGCCGGTGACCTCATCGAGCGCGGCGTCGCCGGCGTCGCCGGACTTGAGCGAGGACTGCTCGGCGGCCTTCGCGTCGGCGGCCTTGGTGTCGGCGGCCTTGGTGTCGGCCGGCTTGGCTGCGATCGGTTCGGCGGGGGCGGGAGCGGCGGCAGTCTGCGCGCTGGCGGCGCTCGAGAGCGCGAGGGCCAGTGCGGCTGCGAGGACGAAACGGTGCATGCGTGAAGCCTCCAAAGCGAGGGACAGAAGTGGTCGGGGAGGCCCTTGTGCAGCGCGCGTGCCAGACGACACGTTCTTGGCGTTCTCCGTCTGACGGACGCGACGTCCCTGCCCTGGTCCGATTGTCCTGTGTCCAGCACGCCGGATTGGACGGGGTGTCCAAATCCAATCTCACGCACACGGCCCGTCTCGCCCGCGGGGGTAGGCAAAGGTCGGTGCCCAGGTGCTTTCCGGGCCGAGTCCGGGCAGACTGACTGTCTCTTGCGGGGAGGGTCCGATGCGATCGCGGTTCACTGCGCTTCCAGTGGCTTTCGCGCTGCCCGTCGTCCTCGCTCTCGCTTGCGGCGGCACCACGCAGACCGAGGCGAACCTCACGCCTTCGCTGCCCAAGGGCTGGAACGAGATCTCCACCGGCGGCGACACCATCTGCGCGCGCGGGACGCCGTACTCGTTCTTCGTCAACCCCGGCACCTCCAACAAGGTGCTCATCGACTTCCAGGGCGGCGGCGCGTGCTGGACCAAGGAGTCGTGCAGCCTGGCGGGCTCGCTCTTCTTCGACTCCATCGACACGCTGCGCGAGCAGGTGGCCAACGGCTTCCCCGGCATCTACGACCGCGACCGCGCCGGCAACCCGCTCACCGATGCGTTCCACGTGGTGGTCCCGTACTGCACCGGCGACATCCACTGGGGCAACGCCACCGTCGACTACGGCGACGCCACCACGCCGCTCGTCATCCGCCACCGCGGCGCCGTCAACGCGCGCGCCGTGCTCGACTGGGTCTACAAGAACTTCCCCAAGCCCGAGCAGGTCACGGTCATGGGCTGCAGCGCGGGCTCCTACGGCTCCATCTACTGGGCCCCCGATGTCGCGCGGCACTACGCGGGCGTGGACGTGCAGCAGTTCGGCGACTCCGGCGCGGGCGTCGTCACCGACACCTTCTTCCACGACAGCTTCCCGCAGTGGAACGCCACCTCGCTCGCGCCCGACTTCATCCCCGCGCTCGATCCCAAGACGGTGGACTGGCAGGCGCTCTCGATCGTCGACCTCTATTCGCGCGTGGGCGCCTTCTTCCCCCACATGCTGTTCGCGCAGTTCAACGACTCGACCGACTCGACGCAGTCGTTCTTCTACACGGCGATGGGCGGCAACAGCGCGCAGTGGTCGGCCAAGATGTTCGCCACCATGGACGCCATCCACGCGAGCACGCCGAACTTCCGCAGCTACATCGGCAAGGGCGACCAGCACTGCGTCATCCCCAACGACGACTACGCCACCTTCACCAGCGGCGGCGTGAAGTTCGTCGACTGGTTCGAGAAGCTGCGCCAGGGCCAGGACCCGGGCAATGTCGAGTGCGAGGGCTGCAGGCCGTAGCAGTGTGTCCGAGCGGCGCGGTGGCCGCGAGCGATCCGAACGCAGGCGACGCACGTACCTGAAGGACCCATGACCACCTCTCCCGACCTCGACGCACGCCGCCTGCGCGCCCGCGCCGCGCTCCTGTTCTTCCTCGGCCTCCTCACCGGCATCTGGGTGGGCGTGGTGTTCACCGAGGGCAGGGCGCTCAGCTTCCACCTGGACTTCCACCCCAAGTTCCCGCGGCTGGCGCTGGGGGCGCACCTGAACGCGCTGCTCGGGTGCTTCTGGATGATCGCGGTGGCCTCGACGCTCGAGCGCATGGCGGACGGCGCCCGCAAGTGGGTTGTGCGGCTGACGACACTCGTGGCGTACGCGAACTGGTTCGTGACGCTGATCGCCTCCATGATCGACGAGCGCGGGCTCGCCTTCGACGCCAACCCGCGCAACGATCTGGTCGCCGTGCTGCTGATGCTCGGCGTGGTGCTGCCGGGCCTGACGGCGGCGGGGGTGTGGGCGTGGTCTCTGCGGAAGGATCTGAACGCACAGTGAGCCAGGAGGGAGCCGGGGCAGAGCTCGAGAGGCGGTGCGCGTGCGTGCTCGAGCACACGCTGCCGGTGTCCGTGCCGCTGGTCCCCGAGGTCACGCTGCGCCTGCTCACCGAGGAGTGTCCGCTCTGGTACGCCAACGAGGCCGAGGCGGCGCGGCACGGCCTCTCAGAGCCCTACTGGGCGTTCGCGTGGCCGGGCGGGCAGGCGCTCGCGCGCTACGTGCTGGATCACCCGGATCTCGTGCGCGGGAGGCGGGTGCTCGACTTCGGCGCGGGTGGCGCCATCGAGGGCATCGCGGCGGCGCTGGCGGGCGCGCGCTCGGTGACCGCGGCAGACCTCGATCCGCTGGCGTGCGCGGCCGCGCAGGTGAACGCGAAGCTGAACGGGGTCACCACGCTCTCCGCCACCAGCCGCGACCTGGTCGGCGACCCGGGCGTCGTTGAGGACTTCGACGTGATCCTCGCGGGCGACGTGTTCTACGACGCAGACCTGGCGCGGCGAGGGCGCGCGTGGCTCAAGGAGCTGGGGTACTTCGGCAAGCTCGTGCTCTTGGGCGACCCGGCGCGCGGCTTCCTCGAGATCGAGGGCCTGCACGAGGTCGCGCGGTACGTCGCCACTTGGGATGGTGACACGACGGGGACGATCACGCGCTCCACTGGGGTGTACACGATCACGAGTTGAGCTGACCCCGGGCCCGCTCTTGGACCGAGTGATGATCCCCCACCAAAAAAGGCGCGGCGCGGTGGACCGTCCCCCGCGTGCAAGGACGGGACACGGGCCGTGGAGCCCGCGCCACCCCGCCACCCAAACCGGATCCAGAGCGGTCCCGGGGCGTGGGTGGCGTGGGGAGGGATTGCGCCCGACTGAGGCGCGGCACATCAAGGTCCTCAGTCGGAGCTCCCAGCACCTCGCGGACGCGAGGTGCCGGCCCAAGCCGCGAGCCTCCCGGAGGGCGCAACCCTCCCCACGCCCCGGGACCGCGGCCATTCAAGCCGACTGAATCGCGCCCTCATGCGCAGGCTCCCGCGGCCCGCGCGCCCGCCCCGCGAGCTCTTGCGGAGAATCGCGCCGATGCACGAGAACCATCAGCGCCGGCTGCAAGAGGCGCGGCAAGAGCGAGAGCGCGAGCGCGCCGCCGATGACGACGATCGCGAGCGGCTTCTGCGTCTCCGAGCCGATGCCGTGCGAGAGCGCCGCGGGCAGGAGGCCGATGAGCGCGACGGCGGCGGTCATGAGCACCGGACGGAGGCCGCGCTCGGCGCCGAGGCGCGCGCCGTCGACAAGGCCGTAGCCCTCGCGCCAGAGGCGCTGCGTGGCCGTGACCACCAGGAGCGCGTCCTGCACGGCGATGCCGAAGATCGAGACGAAGCCCATCGCGGGCGAGATCGACAAGTGTGTGCCCGTGAGCGAGAGGGCGATGAGGCCGCCGCTGCAGGCGACTGGAATTCCCGCGAGCACCACGCAGGTGTCGCGCAGGCCCTGCACCGCCGAGTACACGAGGAAGGCGATGAGCAGGAGCGTCAGCGGCACGATGTAGAAGAGCCGGTCGGTGGCCTCGCGCAGCTCGTTGATCTCGCCGCCCCACTCGAGGTGCGTGTCCCACGGGAGCTGCACCTGCTCGGCCACGCGCGCCTTGGCCTCCTCGATGGTCGAGGCGAGATCGCGGCCGCGCACGGAGAACTTCACCGGCGCGAAGCGCGAGCCGTCCTCGCGGAACACGCGCGCGGGGCCCATGACCGACTCGATGCTGGCCACCTGCCCGAGCGGGATCTGCGCGCCGTCGGGTGTGGGCACGCCGATCTCGCGCAGCGCGCGCAGGTCGCGGCGGAAGTCGGGCGCCCAGCGCACCACCAGGTCAAAGCGCTTCTCTCCCTCGTACACCTGCGTCACCACCGCGCCGCCCACGGCCGCCTGCACGATGGCCGCCACGTCGCCGACGTTGAGCCCGAAGCGCCGGCAGAGCGCGCGGTCCGGCGAGATGCGCACGTCGGGCTGGCCCAAGGACGACTCGAGGCCCAGGTCGGTCACGCCGCGCACCGTGGACAGCGCGCGCACGATCTCCTCCGCCTTGCGCTCGTTCACCTCCAGATCCGGCCCGGCGACCTTGATGGTGTTCTCGCCCTTCACGCCCGACATCGCCTCCTCGACGTTGTCGGCGATGGCCTGGCTGAAGTTGAAGCCGATGCCCGGGAACGCGTCCGACAGCTCCTTGGAGAGCTCCTCGGTCATCGACTCCTTGGTGATGCCGCGGCGCCACTCGTCCGTGGGCTTGAGCGGCGCGAGCAGCTCGATGTTGCTGAAGCCGCTCACGTCCGTGCCGTCGTCGGGCCGGCCCACCTGCGAGATGACCGTGGTGATCTCGGGGCGCGTGCGGTGCGCGAGGTCGCACGCCACGCGCTCGTCGGCCGGACAGCCGAGCAGGATGCGGCGCATGCGCCCTGCGTAGCGCGCGGACGGCTCGGCCGCCACCGAGACGGGCAGGGTGGCGCGGATCCAGAAGTTGCCCTCCTCCAGGTGCGGCATAAACTCGCCGCCGAGCTGCGATGCGAGCGCGCCCGCGGCGATCACGGGCAGCCCGGCGAGCGAGAGCGCGAGCCACGGACGTCGCGTGGCGAAGACGAAGAGCGGGTCGTAGAAGCGCCTCAGGGCCCGCATGAGCCAGTGGTCGTGCTCCTCGGCTGAGGTCTGCTCGGCGATGGCGCGCTCGGCGGCGCGGCGCTCCTTGCGCGTGGCCGCGAGGTGCGCGTTGCGCAAGAGCTGGTCGGCGCGCGCCTCCGGATCCTCCGCGATCGGCTCCGGTTGCGGGCGCGGCTTCGCGTGGCGCACGCCGAGCAGCCGGGAGGCGAGCACCGGCGTCAGCGTCAGCGCCAGCACCAGCGCGGCCGCGATGGAGATCGCGTACGTGCGCGCGAGCGGCGAGAAGATGACGCCGGAGACGCCGGTCATGGTGAAGAGCGGAATGAACGCCACCAGGATCACCAGCGTCGAGAACGACATGGGCGAGGCGATCTCGCCGACGGCCGCCACGATGCGCGCGCGCAAGGTGCCTGCGCCGTGCGCGCCCAGGTGCCGGTACACGTTCTCGACCACGATCACCGTCGAGTCCACGATGATGCCGAAGTCCACCGCGCCGAGCGAGATGAGGTTCGCGGGCGTGCCCGTGAGCACCATGCCCGCGAAGGCCGCGAGCAGGGACAGCGGCACGTTCACCGCCGAGAGCAGCGCCGCCTTCGTCTCGCCGAGGAAGAGCCAGAGCACGAGCGCCACCAGCGCCATGCCCACGAGCAGGTTCTCCACCACCGTGGCCGTGGTCAGCTTCACCAGCGTGCCGCGATCGTAGGTGGTCTCGATCTCCATCCCCGGCGGCAACAGGTGCAGGCGGCGGATGTCGTCGAGCTTCTTGCGCACGCCCGCGAGCGTCTGCAGCGCGTCGCCGCCGTAGCGCATGAGCACGATGCCCTGCACCACGTCGGCCTCCGCGTCGCGCCCCACCACGCCCAGCCGCGGCGCCGCGCCCTCGTGCACGATGGCCACGTCGCGCACCGACACCGGCGTGCCCTTGGGCGCCGTCAGCACCGTCTGCCGCACGTCGTCGAGCGACTGGATGAGCCCCACCGCGCGCACGTCGTAGCTCTGCTCGCCCAGGGACAGCCGCTGGCCGCCCACGCTCTGGTTCGAGTTGGACAGCGCCGCCGTGAGCTGCGGCAAGGTCAGCCCGTGCCCGCGCAGCTTCAGCGGATCCACGTCCACCTGGATCTGCCGCGTCTCCCCGCCGAAGCCGGTCACGTCGATGACGCCCGGCACCTGCTTGAACTGCTTCTCCAGGATCCAATCCTGCGCCGTCTTTAGCTCGGACAGCGTGTGCCCCTTGCCGCGCAACACGTAGCGATAGATCTCGCCCACCGCGTTCCACGGCGAGAGCTGTGGCTGCATTCCCGCGGGCAACTGCGCGAACTGCAAGCGGTTGATCACGCGCTGCTGCGCCTCGGTGTAGCTCGGCGTCCAGTCGAAGTAGCACTTCACGTCCGACAGCCCGAACAGCGACTGCGAGCGGAGGTGCACGAGGTCCGGCATGCCGACGAGCGCGTTCTCCAGCGGCACCGTCACGTAGCGCTCGACCTCCTCGGCGGAGAGGCCCTGCGGCTGCGTGATGATCTCGATCATCGGCGCCACCGGGTTCGGGTACGCCTCGACGTCGAGCACCATCCACGAGCGCAGGCCGACGGCGATGAGCCCGCACGTCAGCGCGACGATGAGCAGCGGCGACTTGAGCGCGAACCCGACGAGGCGCTGCATCAGATCATTCCCAGGAGTTGAATGGCGCCGGCGCTCACCACGGTCTCGCCTGGCTTGAGACCGGCGAGCACGGGCACGAGGTCGCCGCCGCGGTCCTCGTCGATCTCGACCACGCGCTTGGCGAACCGATGCACGCCGGTCTCGCTGGCGCCGATCTCGACGAAGACCACCAGG
>JAFEBC010000449.1 GCA_018266095.1 Deltaproteobacteria bacterium | reverse complement strand
TCGTAGCAGAGCAAGGTCAGGCCGGCCTTGGTGGGGGGCAGGCGGTCGCGCGCACAGAGGGCGATGAAGGCCTTGACCGTCGGGCACCGCGGCGCGAGCGCTTCGACCAGCGGCAGGCAGGTGAGATCGAAGGCGAGGAGCTGGTCCTCGGCGTGGTTGATGATCCACGCGAGGTGATCGAGGTGCAGCCTCGGGTTGACCGTGTGGATGACCGCGCCGCTCCCGCCCACGGCGAAGTAGAGCTCGAGGTGGCGATAGCCGTTCCAGGCCAGCGTCGCGAGGCGGGCGCCGTGTCCGAGGCCGAGCCGCGTGAGCGCGTCCGCGAGCTTGCGTGAACGGCGTTCGCAGTCCTTGTACGTGTACCGGTGCACGTCTCCCTCGACCCGGCGCGAGACGATCTCGACGTCGCCGTGGTGCCGCGCGGCGTGGGTGAGCAGCGAGGAGACGAGCAACGGCTGGTCCATCATCAGCGCTTGCATCGGACGACCTCGGTTCCGGCGAGTGAGGATTCGAGAGTGCCCAGCGGCGGCCGGGGAGTCCAGGCCCTCGCCGCCGATCAGGGACGCGCGGTGCCCGCGTAGTACTTGCGCGCCAGCGCGGCCGCGGCGAGGCCCACGTCGTGTCCCAGCTTGCGGCCCACGAAGTCGTCGGGCTGGATGTGGATGCCGCCCCAGATGCGCGATTGGCCGGCCTGATCGGCCGCGTCGTAGTAGGTGGCCCACTGCAACGTCAGGTCCACCGAGGGGCCTTGCTCGAACTGGAGGAACTTGTTGGCCTGCATCGTCACCGACGCGAGGCCCTGCGGGAAGAAGATGCTGCCGGTGAGATCGGCGAGCACCTCGGCGGCGGCGCGGCTGAACGTCGAGTGTCCGGAGATGAAGCCGGGGAACGCCGGCGTGACGAAGGTGGTCTTCTGGTAGGGCTGGAACGCGGCCGCGGTCGTCCAGGCCACGCCCTGACCGGGCACGTAGCAGAAGCACTCGAAGCCGGAGTTGGCCGTGCGGATCACGCCCGGCGTCACCGGCAGGCCGCGGGCGTCGGTGGTGGAGAGGTAGCGCACGAGCGAGATCGGACGCGCGGTGGTGAACTTGCGCTTGATCTCCCACGCCGTGATCGCCGCGTCGTGCACGGCGCCGTTGACCGCGAGGTAGACCTTCACGTCCCACTCCAGCGGGGGCAGCGAGGGCCCGGTCCCGCCCAGTTGGCGCGGGAACGAGGGCGAGTCGGCGACCAGGTTCGCGAGCACGTTCCAGTGTCCGGGCGGCGTCTCGCTGTTGGGGCCGTCGGCCCAGAACTCGGCGATCACGCGTCCGAAATCCGCGACGGGGACGACGGCGGACGGATACGCCGCGTTCGTCACCGGGTTGAGCGCGTGCCCGTGGCCGTCGTTGGCGCCGAGCGAGTTGTTGCCCAGCGCCGACGGCGAGATGTCCATCGTCTTCGAGGCGTCGACGCTCATGAGCGACTGCTTCTGGATGATCTCGAGCGCCCAGGCGTCGCGCATGTCGTCGCTCGCCTCGGCGGGCGCGGGGCCCGGATCGTGATACAGCGCGCCCGGCGCAGGGCGGGTCATCGCGAACGGCGTCACGAGGCCCCACTGCGCGCCGACGTAGGTCTGCAGGCCGCCCGGCTGGTTGATGCCGTTCTGCGTCTGCTGGCGCCCGATCAGGAGCTGCTGCCAGTGATCCGGGTTGGCCATGGTGATGCCCGCCACGCTCGGATCGAGCGACGGGTTGTCGGCGGTCCAGCCGGTGGTGTCCGCGTAGTTGTTGGCCTCGTTCGAGCCGTCGGCGTGGGTCGCGTCGAGGATGGCCTGCCCGATGCGGTTGCCCACCGCGTGCGGCGCGCTGCCCGCGGTGTCGGTGAGGGAGGGGTCGAAGCCGGCGCGGGTGAGGCCTTCGTCGAAGCACACCAGCACCGCCGGCGCGCCTGCGGACTTCGCGTAGCGCGCGGTCAGCACGCGGTGCGCAGCGTATTGGATCGCCTCCGCGCGGGCCGCCTCCACGTCGGCGGCGGACCCGCTGACCAGCTTCTCGGAGAAGAACACGCCCTGCGCGGTGGCGTCGTACGCGGCCCAGGTGTCCCACATCGCGGCGGAGAGGTGAAAGAGGTTGCGCGCGTGCACGGTGGGCCGCGGGACGTCCTTGCGGATCGCGTGCAGGATCAGCTCGTCCCACCGCCGCGCGGCCGAGTGTGAGCTCGCGGCGCCGTCGACCGCGAGCCAGTCGGCGGCGGTCATGTCGCACACGGCGGGCTGCGGATCGTCCTTGGGGCAGGCGGTCAGCAAGGGGAGCAGCGCGGCGCAGAGCGCGAAGCGGGCGGACACGGGGGGCCTCCGGGGCGCAGGGAGAATAGACCGACTCCCGGCGCAGAGGGATACTCGCCCGCGCATGCGCGCTGTGCTCTTCGATCTCGACGGGACGCTCGTCGACAACATGCCGTTCCACGCCGACGCCTGGGTGCAGATGTGCGCGCGGCGCGGGGTTCACGTGCCGCGCGACCGGTTCCTGCGCGAGCTGGCCGGGAGCAAGAACGACCACATCGTGCGGCTCTTCTGGCCCGACGCGACCGACGCCCTGGTCGAGGAGCTCACCCACGAGAAGGAGGTGGCCTATCGCGCCGCCTTCGGTCCGCGGCTCCGGCTGCTCGCTGGCGCAGCGGCCTTCCTCGACCGGCTGGAGCGCGACGGGGTGCCCTTCGCCATCGCCTCGGCGGCGCCGCTCTTGAACCGCGCGCTCGTGCTCGACGGCCTCGGTCTGCGGAGCCGCTTCGCTGCCATCGTGGGAGGCGAGGAGGTCGCGCGAGGAAAGCCGCACCCCGACATCTTCCTGCTCGCCGCTGAGCGGCTCGGCGTGGCGCCGCGCGACTGCGTGGTCTTCGAAGACGCGGTGCTGGGCGTGCGCGCGGGCGTGGCCGCGGACATGCGCGTCGTGGGCGTGACCACGGTGTGCACGCCGGAGGAGCTGCTCGCGGCCGGCGCGCTGCACACGATCGCCGACTTCACGCAGCTCCCGCGCGGGCTCTAGCGATCACACCGGCCGGTGGCCGAGCTGCACGTTCACCGTCGAGAGCAGCCCGCGCGAATCGAAGGGCTTCTGCAGGAGCGACACGCGCCGATGCTGCTCCATCAGCTTGCGCGTCTCCTCGCTCGAGTAGCCGCTCATGATCACCACCGGGAGCTCCGGCGCCAGCACGCGGATGCGCGCGAGCGCGGTCCGGCCATCCATCTCCGGCATGGTCAGATCGAGCAGCACCAGCCGGTACCGCGACGGCGCGTTCTCGACCAGCGCCACCGCCTCGAGGCCGTTGCTGGCGATGTCACACGAGTAGCCGCCGCGCACCAGGGCGCGCACCGCCACCGAGCGCACCACGTCCTCGTCGTCCACCACCAGCACCACGCCGCCGCTGCTGGCCTCCAGCGTGCTGGGCGGCTGCGAGGGCTTCGCCGAGCGATCCGTCGTCGGCAGATAGGCGCGGAAGGTGGTCCCCTTGCTCGACGACTCGACCTCGAGCGCCCCCTTGTGCGCGCCGAGGATCCCTTGCACGGCCGAGAGGCCCAGGCCCCGCCCGGTGAACTTGGTGGTGAAGAAGGGCTCGAAGATGCGCGTGAGCTGATCGTGCGGGATGCCGTGCCCAGTGTCGCTCACGGTGAGCCGCGCGAAGCGCCCCGGCTGGAAGTCCTTGGCCACGAACGCCATGTCCACGCTCGCTGAGCGCAGGACCACCTCGTCGACCGAGACGTCGAGCGCGCCCGGCCCCTCGCCCACGGCCTCGCCGCCGTTGATGACGAGGTTCATCACTACCTGACGGAGCTGGGACGCGTCGCCCACGACCAGCGCGGGCTCGGAGGGCAGGTGCAGCCGCAGCGTCGCGGTCTTGGGGATCGACGCCTGCACGAGCCGCGCGGTGTCGCGCACCAGCGCCGAGAGATCGAAGGGGCGCACGTCGAACTTGCCGCGCCCCGCGTAGGCGAGCATCTGCTTGCACAGATCCGCGGCCCGCTCCGCCGAGGCCTGGATGTCGTCGAGCACGCCGGGCAGGAAGTCGCCGGTGACCTCTCCGCGCGCCATCGAGGCGTTGGCGAGGATGCCGGTGAGGATGTTGTTGAAGTCGTGCGCGATCCCGCCGGCGAGCACGCCCAGGCTCTCGAGGCGCGCGGCCTCCAAGAGCCGCTTCTCGATGAGGTGCGCCTCCTTGATCGATTCGCGCTGCAGGCTCACGTCGGTCACCGAGCCGATGAGCCCGATGAAGGTGTTCTTCGCGTCGAAGCGCGGCGAGGCCTGCACGATCACGAGCGCGTAGGTGCCGTCTGCCTTGCGCAGCCGGTATTCGCTCTGGAACCCGCGCTTCTCCGCGTGCGCCTTGCGATACGCGTCGATGTACTCGGGCGCGTCCTCCGGGTGCACGCAGGTCATCCAGCCATCGCCGAGGAGCGTGTCGACCGCGCGGCCGGTGATGCCGAGCCAGGTGCGGTTGAAGTACTCGCGCTCGCCCTTCGCGTTCGAGAGCCACACCATGTTGGGCGCTTCGTCGGCGATCTTGCGGAAGCGCTCCTCGCTCTCGGCGAGCTTGCGCTCGGCCCGGTGCTCCTCGGTGATGTCGAAGAGCGTGGTGAGGTAGCCCTCCTGCGCGCCGTCGCGGATCACCGGGTTGTAGCTGATCTGGAACCAGCGCTCCGAGCCGTCGGGGTCGAGGCTCAGGAACACGAAGCGCACGCGCTCGCCGCGCATGACCGACGCCACATGTCCGCGCACCTCCGCGTAGCGCTCGGGGCCGAGCACCTCGCTGACGTGCTTGCCGCGCAGCTCAGAGAACGGCCGGCGGACGAGGCGCAGATAGCCCTCGTTGGCGAAGCGCAGCTTCAGGTCGCGATCGAAGAACGCCAGCATGCCCGGCAGCGACTCGACCGCGATGCGCAGGTCCTCGATGGCGATCTTGCGGGCGTCGATGTCGTTGCTGATGCTGAACCACTGCGTGAGGACGCCGGCCGGATCGCGCGCGGGGATGAGCGTGGACTCGAACCAGCGGTACGTGCCGTCGCGGCCGCGGAGGCGGAACTCGGTGGTCCCCTGCCGGCCCTCGGTCCACAGATCGCGGCCCTTGAGGCGGTCGTCCGGATGCACCAGATCGAGCAGACGGCCGCCCACGGAGAGCGGGAGCGACACGCCGGTGTAGGCGCGCATGCTCTCGTTCAGGTACGCGTACGTCCCGTCGCTGTTGATGATCGACATGAGCTGCGGGATCGAGTCGATCAGGTTGCGAAGCTGCTCGCGCTCGTGGCGCACCTGCCCCTGCATCTCGGCCAGCGAGCTGATGTCGATGAAGAGGAGGATCACGCCGCCGATCTGCTTGAACGCGTCCACGTACGGACGCACCTGGCGCAGCAGGGTGCGGCCGTCGGGCATGCGCAGCTCCTGCACGTGCGGCGTGTGCGTCTGCAGGACCTGCTGGGCCACCGCGATGGTGTCGTCGCCGATGAGCCGCGAGGTGATGTGGTGCAGCGGCCGGCCCACGTCGAGCGGCATCAGGTTCAGCACCTCGGCGGCCTTGGGGCTGAAGAGGCGGATGCGCAGGTCACGATCGGTGAAGACCGTCCCGATCTCGGTGGCGGCGAGCAGGTTGCGCAGATCCGCCACCGTCTCGCTCTGGTCGCGGATGCGCTGCTCGTGCTCGGCGTTGACGGCGTACAGCTCCTCGTTGACCGAGTGCAGCTCCTCGTTGGTGCTCTGCAGCTCCTCGTTCGAGGCGATGAGCTCCTCGTTGCTCGCCTGCAGCTCCTCGTTGGTCGACTCGAGCTCCTCCACCACCTTCTGCAGGGACAGCCGGCTCGCCTGCAGATCGTCCTCGAGCTCCTGGATGCGCGCGCTGGCGCCCGCTCCGAGGTCGAGCTCGCGGGTGGCGCTCTCGTGCCGGGGCCGCTCGGACTCGAAGAGCACCAACTGCCACTCGGCGCCCTGCAGCTTGTCGGTGAACGGCTCGACCACCACGTCGATGCTGCCGCCGCCGTCGACCGGCACCTCGCGGTGCAGCACGCGCTCGTGGCGCTTCTGCGCGTTGGACAGGCCCGAGGCGATGGCGGCGCGCAGGTGGCCGTCGCAGAGCGAGAGGATGTCGCTGGACAGCGGGCCCGTGGGCAGCTTGAGGTAGCGCTGCGCGTTCCCGAACAAGTGTACGGTTTCGCGCCGATCGTTGACCAGCGCGCCCGAGGGCACGAAGCGCCGCAGGAGCTGCTCGTGGATGCGCGCCAGCGATTGATCGCCCGCGGTGCGCTGCTGCAGCACGGGCGTGGACTGGTTGACGCGCACGTCGAGCGGCATGCGCACGTCGCCGCGCTTGCGGAAGATCTTCCAGTCGCGATCCACGATCGTGAACGCCGAATCGGCCTCGCCGAGGGTCTCGCTCGGACCCAGCACCAGCACGCCGCTGCGCTTGAGCGCGAAGTGCAGGGCCGCCAGCGCGCGGAGCTGGGCCGCGGGCTGGAAGTAGATGAGCAGGTTGCGGCAGCTCACCAGGTCCAGCCGGTTGAACGGCGTGTCGCGCAGCAGGTTGTGCGGCGAGAAGAGGACGAGCTTGCGCAGCTCGGGGATCACCGCGGCGCGCCCACCCGGGCGAGGTTCGAAGTAGCGCGTGCGCAGCGACTCGGGCAGCTCGGCCAGGCTGTCGGCCTCGAACACGCCATCGGAGGCGACCTGCAGCGAGCCGCGGTGGAGATCGGTGGCGAAGATCTTCGCGGCGGGGGGCCGGCCCATCGCCGCGAACGTCTCCAGCACCTGGATGCCGATGCTGTAGGCCTCTTCGCCGGTCGCGCATGCGGGCACCCACACGCGCAGCTCCGCGCCATCCGGCAGCCCGGAGATGAGCTCGGGCAGGTGCTTGTCGCGCAGCCGCTCGAACACCTCTGGATCGCGGAAGAACTGCGTCACGCCGATGAGCAGGTCCCGATAGAGCTGGTCGAGCTCGGCGTCGTCGGTGCCCAGGCGCACCGCGTAGGTTGCCAGGTCGCCGTCCCGCCCCAAGGCGAGCCGCCGGTCGATCCGCCGGCGCACGGTGGAGTGCTTGTAGAAGCTGAAGTCGACGCCGTGCACCTGCTTGAGCCGCGCGAACACGCCCGCGAGGATCGCCTCGTCGAGCTTGCTCTCCTTCGCCTCGCCCGGCCCGCGCCACTCCTCCAGCAGGGCCGGCATCTGCTCGGGCGCGACCACGTGATCGGCGACGCGCAGCGCGATCGCGCTCCCGGGCATGCCCGAGAAGCGCGCCGTCTCGAGGCTCTGCACCAGCACCTGTCCGCCCGCGTCGTGGACGTCGAGGAGCGCCGAGCTGCCATCGGTGCCCGTGCCAGAGAGCACGATCGCGGCCGCGGACGGCCCACGCGAGCGCGCGAGGCTGCGGAAGAAGCGCGTGATCGGCGCCTCGGCGTGCTTGCCTGGCGCGCGATCGAAGGGACGCAGCACCTGCCCGTCCAGCTCCAGCTCGCGGCCGGGCGTGAGGACATAGACGTGGTTCGGGGAGAGCTCGACCTCGCCGGTGACCGGCACCACGCGCATCCCGGTGAAGCGCGAGAGGAGCTCGTGGATGATGCTCGGGTGATCCGGCGACAGGTGCTGGATGACCACGAAGGCCATCTCGCTGTCGGACGGCATGGCGCGGAAGAAGCGCTCCAGCGCCTCGAGGCCGCCGGCGGACGCCCCGATTCCCACCACGAGCCGCGGTGCCTGTGCTTCGTCCACTGCGTTCGCCACCCTGCCCCCTGATGCAGACCCGCCCTCACGTTACCTTACAGGGGCGCCAGAGTCTTGAATCTCGCCCGTGAGGATCCAGGGGTTGTGCCAGAGCGGGTTGTAGGAGGGCGGGTGTGAGCACACGCCGTGGAGCGCCAAGACCTTGGTGAAGGGCTGCGCGTCGTCGTGCCGTGACTGGAGGAACAGGTCGAGGTCGCGCACGCCGCGCGTCTTGCAGGCCTTGTTCGCGTACGAGAGATAGACGAGCGGGTCGCAGGTGATGCGCTGCGCGAGCAGGGGCCGCACGGGCTTGCTCAGCCGCTGGCCGCTGTCGGTCAGCACCTCCACGTGGGCCTCGCACGAGAGGCGCGCGTCGAACATGTGCAGCGCGAACAGCCGGCCCT
Organism: Deltaproteobacteria bacterium; assembly: GCA_018266095.1. GTDB lineage: Bacteria > Myxococcota > Myxococcia > Myxococcales > 40CM-4-68-19 > CAIWCD01. The sequence goes on along the minus strand of JAFEBC010000449.1, from coordinate 2,389 downwards.
CTCCGGTGAGCGCGCGATCTCCCGGCAGGAAGTGCGGCACGAGCTGCAAGAGCGAGAAGAACACGGCGAGCGCGATCACGGGGGCGCCGAGCGGCGCGCGTGACTCCTCCGGCATCGCCAGGAAGCGGCACAGCGGGTGGATGCTCAAGATGAAGAACATCAGCACCGGATAGAACCAGCCCACGATGTGGAAGCTGAAGACGTGGAAGAGCGCGAACTGCGCGAGCGCGGCCCAGAACACGCGCGGCGATCTCGCCAGCAGGCCCCAGGTGAACACGAGCTCGAGCACGATCACGTAAGCGCAGGCGGCGACGAGCCCGCGGCCGCTGAAGAGCCACGGCTTGACGTAGAGATCGTTGCCCGAGAGCCAGTCCCAGTTGAGCTTGAGCGCGCCGGCCCAGAAGTAGAAGAGCGTGATCAAGAGCGGGAGCGCGCGGCGGCGCTGCGGCACGAAGAGGAACGTGAGCGTGATGAAGAGCGCCATGTAGTGCTGGTTGAGGCGGAAGCGGAAGTCGAGCAGCACGATGGCGAGATCGAGGAGCGTGGTGATGCAGAGGAGGAGCCACGCCGCGCCGATGCGCCGGCGCAGGAAGAGCGTGGCCGAGGCGAGCGCGCAGGCGAGGTACGCGCCGAAGACGGCGTGCGCGAGCGGGGGCGTGAGCGGGAGCTCGTCGCAGGGGACGAGCGGCCAGCACAGGTGGACCTCGTTGGGCGCGAACACGCGCGCCGCGCCGATGGTCATGAGCCAGAGCCAGGTCAGCGCGTGCAGGCCCGCGACGGCGACGCCGTAGAGCCGCAGCGCAGGATCGCGCGCGATCTCGTCGAGCTGTGCGCGGACGAAGCGGAGGGGCATGCGCTAGAGCGAGAGCGAATCGCCGAGGGAGAGGAAGCGCGTGGCGGGCGCGCGGCCGGAGGCCTCGAAGGCGGCCTGCAGCTCGGCGGCGGGCTGGCGGAAGTGTGCCCAGCCGTCGCGGTGGATGGGGACGACGAGGCCGGGGTCGGCGAGCTCGCACGTCTCGAGGGCCTGCGCGGCGTCGAAGGTGAACAGCTTCTCGCCGAGCACCGGGAGCTTGGGGAAGTTGACCGCGCCGCAGTGGAGGATGGCGGCGTCGATGCGCTTCTTCTGGCCGCGCAGGTCCGCGAGGAACTTGCGCAGGCGATCGTGGAGCACCGTGTCGCCGGAGATCCACACCGTCGGCTCGCCGGGCGCCTCGAGCAAGAAGCCCGTGACCTCGTGCACGCCGGGGAGCAGGACCGGGCCGTGCCGCGCGGGCGTGCCCGTGATGGTGACGTTGCCGAGCGTGCGCGCCTGGAACTCGAGCGAGTTCACGCGGCCGCCCAGGCCGAGGCCTTCGCCGGGCCGGCTGCCACGGCTGGCCGGCGGCGGACGCGAGGTGCGCCGCGCGCCTGGACTGGTGGTGTAGACGCGCAGGTCGGGCTGCTGACAGATCCACGCGCGCGCGGCCAGGTCCAGGTTGTCGGCGTGCTGATCGTGGCTCAGCAGCACCGCATCGAAGCGGCCCTCGAGCTTCGGCGTCGTGTACGTCTTCTCCGACGCGAACCACGCCGCCGGTGTGTACCAGGGGCCGAAGTCGTAGCGCGTCCCGGCGGGGTCGAGCGCGGGATCGGTGAGGAAGCGCTGGCCGCCGTAGTCGAGCGCCACCATCGCCGTGCCGAAGTAGGTGAGCTTCAAGTTGGGCTCCCTAGCAAGTCCATCGGCAACACTTACAGCGTCTTGAGGAAGGCGACGAGATCGCTACGCTGCTGGTCGGAGAGGTCGCTGGTGCCGGGCACGCGCAGGATCGCGTCCTCCAGCGTGGGGGCGCTGCCGTCGTGAAAGTAGGGCGGCGTGGCGAACACTCCGCGCAGCGTGGGCGTGTCGAAGTCGCACGCGGTGCGCGCGTGGCCGGCGACGTCGGTGGCGATCTTGTCGGGGAACGCGCCCGTGCTCACGCAGGTGCCGATGTCGTGCAAGGTGACGGTGCCGGCGAGGTCGAGGGTGGCGTTGCCCGCGCCGCTGTCCGTGTACCAGTCGCCGCTGTGGCAGCTCGCACAGCGGCTGGAGAAGAGCGCCTTGCCGCTCTGCTGCGCGCTGGTGAGCGTGCCGTCCTTGCTCCTGAACGGGTTCTGCGGGAGCGGGATGGCGAAGTTGGTGAAGGCCGCGAGCGCTTGCAGGTCGGGGAGCTGCGCGGCGTTGTTGCGGTGATAGTTGCCGCCTTGCTCGACGCGCACGGTCTCGTCGTACTGCACCACGTCGTTGCGCACGGCCTGACGGAAGAGGAAGCCGGTGTTGATGGGGCCGCCCGCGTTCGAGGGCGTGTCGCGCGGGCCCTGCTTGAAGCGCCAGGTGACGGCGTCCGACTGGCCCTCGAGGTGACACGTCGCGCAC
>JAFEBC010000448.1 GCA_018266095.1 Deltaproteobacteria bacterium | reverse complement strand
TGGTGAGCGTGGCGGCGTCGAGCGCGAAGACGTCCTCGTCGGGGAGCGTGCACTTGATGGCGCCCGACCAGTCGCGGCCGCGGCCGTCGATGAAGGCGCCCGCGTCGTTGGCCTTGACCATCACGCCCACGCGCGGCGCGGCGACGCCGGCGTGATTCGTGGCGGGCCCGAGCGCGGAGCCCGGGACGCGCGTGCCCTGGACGGTGCAGGGCGTGTCCACGTCGAAGCCGTTGCACGGGAGCAGCGAGGACGTGACCGTGGTGCCGTTGCCGGACTTGAAGATGGACGCGTAGACGGTGTTGCCGTCGGGCGTGACGGCGAGACCGCGCGGTGCGTCGCCGCGCAAGGTGACGATCGAGAGCGGGACACCGCCGCCGGGGCCTGGATCGGCGGCGTCGAAGACCCACACGTCCGCGCGGCCGATGCCCGACGTGGTGAGCTTCGGGTCGCCTGCGCCCGGGACGTTGGCGAGGGCGGGGCTCGTGCGGCGCTGCCCGCGGTGTGCGGTGGTGATGAAGGCTCGCGCGCGATTCGGGCCCGCGAAGACGATGTCGGACGGCTCGTCGCCGACGAGGAGCGTGCGCACCACGCGCGCCGGGACGCTGGCCACGTCGACCACGCTGACGCTGTCGGAGACCTGGTTCACGACCCAGACTTCGCTGTCGTTGCGCACGGCCACCGCGACGGGCTCGACGCCCACGGACACCGCCGCGAGCCGCTTGGGTGCCGCGCCACTGACGTCCACGATCTCGAGGAAGCCGTCGGGCGTGTTGGCCACGAAGAGCCGCTTGCCGTCCGACGAGAGCGCGAGCGGCCGCACCGGTCCGGCTTCGAAGTTCAAGCTGGCGCCGGGCGCGAGCACGGGCGGGACAGGCGCGGGCTGGGTGCTCGACTTCTTGCACGCGGCCGCTGACAGGGCGCAGGCGAGGGCGAGGAGGCAGAGGGTCGGCCGCGGCTGCGACATCACTGGGATCCTTCCGAGGGTCCGTGCGCGCGGATGCTACGCGAAGTCGGCGTGTCCCGTGTGTCGGGCAGTTGGTTGACCTGGGTCAACCAATCGCTGAAGGCCCAGCCGATCCTGGCGCGGGCCGCCTCAGGCCGCGACCGGCCGATCTTGTGGCGCGAGCGAGGATTCGATGGCACAAGCAGGTCATGTCCGAAGGCATCCCGCTCCCGCCGCTCGCGCGCGGAACGCTGCTCCCGCAGCCTGAGCGCCTCCAGCGCCTGGACGACGCGCTGCCGATGATCGAGGCCGTGCTGGCCGGCGAGACCGACGCGGTGGCGCTGCAGTCGACGCTGGCGTGCCTCCTCTGGGAGACGCTGGCGCACACGAACTTCTGCGGCTTCTACCGTCGCGTGGGGCCGTCGACGCTCGCGGTGGGGCCCTACCAGGGCTCGATGGGCTGCCTGCGCATCGACTTCGGCCGCGGCGTGTGCGGGGCGTGCGCGCGGACCCAGCAAGTGCAGCTCGTCGACGACGTACACCAGTTTCCGGGGCACATCGCGTGTGATGACCGCAGCCGCTCGGAGCTGGTGATTCCAGTGGTGGCCCGAGGAGAGCTGCGCGCGGTGCTCGACCTCGATTCCCCGCACGTGGCCGGCTTCTCCAAGGGCGAAGCGGAGCGGCTGCAGGGACTCTTGCAGCGCGTGTTCGATCGCGCCGACGTGGTGTTCTAGCGTGGCCGACCTCACCCTCCGCGTGCTGCACGTCGACACGCAGTGCCTCGCGCTGGACAAGCCCGCGGGTGTGCTGAGCGTCCCGGGCCGCAGCGACGACCTCGTGCAAGAGGAGGCGCTCTCGCAGCGCGTGCGCTCGATGGAGCCGCAGGCGCTGCCGGTGCACAGGCTCGACCGCGGGACGAGCGGCGTCTTGCTCTTCGCCATCGGCCGCGACGCGCACCGGGCGCTCAATCAGGTCTTCGAGAGCCGCAAGGCCGAGAAGCGCTACGTGGCGCTGGTGCGCGGCGACTTCAAGCTGCCGCAGGTGTGCAAGCTGCCGCTGGCCGAGACGCGCCGCGGCGGGATGCGCATCGCCGAGAACAACGAGAAGGGCGCGATGCCCTGCGAGACCGAGTTCAAGATCCGCGAGCGCTTCGGCGCGTTCTCTCTGGTGGAGGCGCGGCCGATGACAGGGCGGACGCATCAGATCCGCGTGCACCTGGCGGCGCTGGGACATCCGCTCCTCTTCGACGCGCGCTATGGGGACGCCACGCCGGTGCTCGCACGCGAGCTCAACCCGGGCACGGGCACGCCAGACGAGGTGGTGCTCACGCGCACGCCGCTGCACGCCGAGGCCCTGCGCGTGCCGCATCCGAATGGCAAGGGCTGGCTCTCGGTGGAGTCGCCGCTGCCCGCGGATCTCTCGCGGGCGCTGGACCTCCTGCGGGCCGCGCGGCGAGGCTGAGCGTTCACCGCGCGGCGGTCGTCCGCACATGGCTCCTGGCGCGCGCTACTTCCCGTGCACCAGCGTCTTCACGTCGGCCTTGAACGCCACCGTGATCTTGTCGCCGCGCACCTCTTGGACGAGCCCGATGCCGAAGGTCGGGTGCGCGATGGGCTCGTCCACCACGAACTTCTCCTTGGGCGAATACTTCCGCGCCCGCGACAGATCCTTGCCCGCGAGCAGGGCCTCCCAGCTCGTGACCT
>JAFEBC010000447.1 GCA_018266095.1 Deltaproteobacteria bacterium | reverse complement strand
GCCGCCCTGGCTCGGACAAGAGCGCGCTCGCCGGCGCCAAGAGCACGTGATCGCGGCGCCGCGCCAGCAGGTTGATCTCCGCCGTCATCCCCGGCCGCAGCCCCTCGACCGCCTCGGAGAGCTCGATGTCCACCTGGAACGACTTGCGCTCGCGGTCGGCCTCCGGCGCGATGCGCACCACCCGCCCCGGAACCACCCGGTCATCGAAGGCGAGCAGCCGCACCGCCGCCGCGACCCCGACAGAGAGGCGCCCCACGTCGGCCTCATCGACCTGCGCCTCGAGGTGCAGCCGCGAGAGATCCCCGATGCGCAAGAGGCTCTGCCCCGAGAGCACCGTCTCGCCGCGCTCGACCCGCCGCACCAGCACCACGCCGTCCAGCGGCGCGCGGATCTCGGCGTCGGCCGCCTTGGCCATGAGCGACGCCGCGCCCGCCTCGCTGCGATCCGCGTCGGCCTGCAAGAGGATGCGCACGTCGCGCTGCTGCGCCCGGTTCGACTCGAGCTGCGCCTGCGCGCTGTCGAGCCCGGTGCGCGCCCGCTCCTCTTCCTGCGGGGGCTGCACGCCCTTCTTCACCAGCGCCTCGGTGCGCGTCAGATCCGCCCGCGCCTGCGCGAGCTGCGCCAAGAGGCCCCGCTCTTGCGCCTGCAGCGCCTTGAGCTGCGGCGCGGCCTCCTGGCGGATGCGCGCGGCGTCGCGATCGGCCCGCCCGCGCACCACATCGAACCGCAGCGCCGGCACGTCGATGCGCGCGAGGAGCTGTCCCCGGTGCACCGCATCGCCCTCGCGCACCAGGAGCTCGAGCAGCGGCCCCGTGGTCCGCGCGCGCACCTCCGCGCGATCGATGGTCTCCACCGTGCCGCTCGCGTAGACCGCCTCGACCGCCGTGCCGCGCACGAGCGGCGCCGCCGGCACCCGCGTGGGCTTGAGCAGCGCCACCAGCGCCGCCAGGAGCACAAGACCGCCCGCGGCGATCGCGATCTGGGTCTTGCGCTGCATCAGCGGGACCTCCATCTGCCTGCGGGCCAGGGGCACGAGTCTACGCGCATCCGGCCCGGCTCACGAGCGCCGCGGATCGAACGGCGCGAGGTCGACCTCGACGGGCTGTCCCGTCACGAGCTGCGCCACCAGCCGGCCGGTGATGGCCGTGAGCAAGATGCCGCTGCGGTAGTGCGCGGTGGCCACGGTCACGCCCTCGATGGCGCACGGCCCGAGGCGCGGCAACCGATCGCGCGACGCCGGGCGCAGCCCCGCCCAGTGGTCGACGAGCGGCGCCTGCGCGAGCAACGGCGAGAGCCGCACCGCAGACGACAGGAGCTGCGCCAGCCCTTGCGCCGTCACGCGCTTGTCGAACCCGGCCTCCTCCACCGTCGCGCCCACCAGCACGCGGCCGTCGAGGCGCGGGATGGCGTAGCCCAGGTGGTCACCCATCACGCAGGTGAACGGCGCGCGCGCAGGGCGCAGCACGATGATCTGCCCGCGAACCGGCCGCACCGCGTCCGCTTGAAGCGCCTTCGGATCGCCAGGCAGGAGGCTCGACCAGCTCCCCAGCGCCAGCACCGCGCGCTCGGCGGACAGCCGCGTCTGCTCTTCACCCACGCGCAACCAGACCGCCTCGAGCCGCCCGCCCTCCTCGAGCCGCCCGCCCTCCTCGAGCCGCGCGCCCGCCCCGGGCCCACGCGCGCACTCGAGCCGCTCGACCTCAGCCCTCACGATGCGCACCCCGGCGCGCTCACACGCGACCCGCAGCGCCTCGCACAGCTTGCGGTTCTCCACCTGGCCATCGTCGGGAAACCACAGCCCCGCGAGCGCGCTCGGCGGCCCTCCCAGCTCCTGCACCTGCGCAGCGTCGAGCTGCTCCGCGCGCAGCCCGAGCGCGCGCTGCCACGCGCCCCACTGAGCGAGCTCCCCGCGCCGCGCCTCATCGAAGGCGAGCTCGAGCATCCCGCACGTCTGCCGCTCCACGTCGATCCCGGACAGCTCGCGCAGCTCCTGGGCGAGCCCCACGTGCAGCTCGCGCGAGCGCAGCCCCAGCTCGAAGAGCGGCCCCGGCTCGTGCCCCTCCATCTGCGCGCCGAGGATGCCGCCCGCCGCGTGCGAGGCCTCCTGCCCCGGCGCGCCGCGATCGACCAGCGTCACCGAGAGCCCTGCCTGCCGCAGCCGCAGCGCCGACAAGAGCCCGATCGCGCCTGCGCCCAGGACCGCCACGTCCGCTGTGCCGAGTGCGTCCACGCCGACTCGAATCGCACGGAAGCCGCGTGCAGTGAAGGGCGAGATCGCGTAGACAGCGCCGATGAGCGAATCGGTGCGAATCGCAGCCCTGCGCGTCGGCTCCCGCGGCGAGCCCCTGCCCCTCCCCGCCTACGCCACGAGCCTCGCCGCCGGCATGGACCTGCGCGCCGATGAGCCCGTCTCGCTGGCCCCCGGCGAGCGCAAGCTCGTGCCCACTGGCCTCGCCCTCGCCATCCCCGCTGGCTTCGAAGGCCAGGTCCGCCCGCGCTCCGGCCTCGCCCTGCGCGAGGGCCTCACCTGCCTCAACTCCCCCGGCACCATCGACGCCGACTACCGCGGCGAGGTCGGCGTCATCCTCGTCAACCTGGGCCAGAAGCACGTCCAGTTGGCGCGCGGCGAGCGCATCGCTCAGCTCGTGATCGCGAGGGTGGAGCGCGCTGAGCTCGTGGAGGAAGCGCTCTCTGAGACCGCCCGTGGTTCCGGTGGGTTCGGGCACACTGGGACTCGCTGAACCTCCGCGCGCCCGGGCGAGGGGGAGGGCGCGCCTCCTGGAGGCTAGCGGCACGACCGGCGCTCGCATCCGCGAGCGCTGGGAGCTCCTGGACAATGTGAGGTGCTGCCGCGCGCTCAAGTCGGCGCGGCCCTCCCCCTCGCCCGGGCACGCTCTTGAACATTGGATGACGTGACCCAACGTGGTCCAAGAGCGGTCCCGGGGCGTGGGGAGATCACCGGACTCCACCAAGAGGATACCGAGCGGCCCCGGGGCGTGGGGAGT
>JAFEBC010000446.1 GCA_018266095.1 Deltaproteobacteria bacterium | reverse complement strand
TCCGCTGAACACGGTGCGCTGCATCCACTTCGCCACCAACAACGACTCGTACACGGGCGTGCACTCGGCCGAGTACGACGTGCGCCTCAACGCCCCGCAGGTGAGCTCGCTCAACTCGCGCCCCGGCGCGTACGAGTTCGTCGACAACACCGTGACGGCGAGCGGCCCGTGGGGCACGGTGAACGACGCCCCCGGCAGCTCCGCGTCCTACACGCTCACCAGCACCTTCTGGAATTCGCGCCGCCCCGATGGCGACCTCGGCACCTACTGGCAGGAGCAGCTCGGCGTCCCCTTCTACATCCTGGGCGAGGCGCCGTTCGCGCTGGGCTACGACTACGTTGACGCGTTCAGCGGCTTCGACAACCTGACCTTCGGCGCCACGCTGCCGCTCGAGGTCGACATCGTCGACGGCCCGACCACGCACTACAGCACCACCTTCCTGGATGACGCGGGCAACACGGTCACGCCGACCTGCTCCTGGGGCGCGCAGGTGCGCAACGGCGGCACCGTCACGCCGGCCTGGTACCAGTGCCACGTGAACGGCCACGTTCCGTCGATCACGCCGGGCCGCGACCCCTTCAGCGTCTGCGCCCCGCCGTTCTTCTGCACCGACGGCTACTACGGCGACCAGGGCCCGGACGGGAACCCGCTCTGGAACGAGTACCGCTTCTACTTCCAGACCAAGCTCGTCTCTGGCACGCAGGGCCAGCAGATCGCCATCCCCATGGACATCTGGGCTGACACCGGCAACGTGAGCCCGCCGGACATCGCGCCCACGGGCGGCAGCGCCTCGAACCCGATCCACGCCGTCACGTACGTCACGGTGACGGGCGAGCAGCAGCTCCGCGTGTCGACGTCGGCCGCGCAGACGCAGGTGCTGGTGGGCGGCACGGCCACCTTCAACATCGGCTTCCAGAACACCGGCAGCGTGACCAGCCAGAACACGTACGTCTACGACATCTTCGGCTACGACCCGGTCACCGCGCAGGCGCTCGGCGCGACGTACCCCTCGTACGGCTGCACCACGCAGCCCACGCCGTTCCTCGGCGTGTCGCAGGTGCAGGGCGCGCCGGCCGTGGACATCGAGTACACGACGGACGCCAGCGCCAACGTCGGCTCGACCTGGCTGCCCTACACGAACACCGTCGACAACTCGACCGTCACCGGCCTGCGCTTCCGCATCAACAGCGCCTACTCGTCGACGGCCGGCCAGTACTCGCCGAGCGACCTCGCGGGTCTCGTCAACGTCAACTTCCAGGCGCCTGACGATCTCGGCTCGCGCATCTGCACCATGGCCGCCATCCAGGCCGACGGCTTCCTCATCGCCGGCGCGCTCGACTCGCAGACGCCGATCCACATCGTCTCGGTCATCATCGACCCGCCGCACTCGGACATCCAGGCGAACGCGACCTACGGCACCTTCTGCGGCGCGTCCGTGGCCCTGGACGGCACGGCCTCGACCAGCGCGGTGTCCTACGCGTGGTTCGACGGCTCCACGCCGATCGGCACCGACCCGTCCTTCAGCATCACGCTGGCCCCGGGAACGCACGACATCTCGCTCACCACGACCAACGAGCTCGGCCAGACCGACACCGCGCACAAGACGGTCACGGTGACGGACGGCAACGCGCCGACCATCACCTGTCCGGACGGGCCGATCTACGCGTCCATCGACGCGCAGTGCAACCCGAGCACGACCATCACCGCCACCGCCGCGGATGACTGCGATGGCTCGCTCACGCCCACCTGCACCGCGCTGCAGGCTGGCGACGGCTCGGTGACTTGCTCGGTGACTGACTCGGCCGGCAACACGGCGACCTGCTCGGTGGAGACGCACGTGACGGGCGGCAACACGGCCCCCTCGTTCGCCATCGACAGCTTCCTCACCTCGCCCAACGGCGGCATCTGCGAGAACTCGTACTTCCAGGTCAGCGGCACGTACTCGCCGGGCTGCGGCTCGAGCGCGGGCGTGCAGGTGACGGCGTCGTACTTCGACGCGCAGGGCGGCGAGCACCAGTTCTACTCGTGGTACGGCCAGCCCTACCTGTACGACAACGGCGACGGCACGTTCCAGGTGTACGACTACTTCAGCACCACGGACGTAGACGGCAACACGCCGCCGTCGGGCGCTACGATCAAGATCACGCTCACCAACTCGGACGGGTCGACGATCGTCAACACCTACGCCAACACCACGGTCGAGACCTGCGGCTGCATCGAGGTCTTCTCGCCGGGCCTGGGCGCGGTGATGTTCGAGGACCTCCACCCCTCGAACGGTGACTTCGACTTCAACGACCAGGTCGTCACCTACGAGTACACGGCCGAGGAGGACGGCAACACCGGCAAGATCATGCGCATGAAGGCGATGTTCAACGACCTCGCCATCGGCGCCACCATCCACAGCAGCCTGAACCTCGGCATCCCGGGCCTCTCGCCTGACCACATCTCGCGCATCGACCGGTACTTCTCGGACGGCACGCAGGACACGCTGCAGCCGGTGGTGGGCGAGCAGTCGAGCGCGGTCATCCCGGTGCTGGACGACACGTTCCAGCTCTACTCGAGCGGCTCGTACATCAACACCGACCCGAACCAGGCCCAGCAGTCGGGCCGCGGCGTGGCCATCGTGATCACGTTCACGGACGACACCTACTACTGGGACGTGTTCAGCAACGAGGCGCCGCTCGACCTGTTCATCGCGCGCACGGGCAACTACGGCCGTCAGATCCACCTGCCGGCGTACGGGCCCACCGACATGGGCACCGAGGACCTGCGCAACACGGCGGACGACGCGTCGAACACCAACGGCTGGGGCAACTACACCAACACCGACGGTGTCCCCTTCGCCATCTCCATCCCGGACTTCCCGCAGTACTGGGCCACGGAGCGCACGGACGTCGCCAGCGTCTTCACCGAGCTGGTGCCGTGGGTCCAGTCGGGCGGGTCTGACTACAACAACTACTACTGGTACGGCGAGGCGATCGACACCAGCCACGCCATCCCTGCGCCGCTCCCCATCTCGAGCGACAGCGTCGGGCCTGTGTTCCAGTCGTTCACCAACTTCTGCGGAGACTAGCCATGAAGAAGACCATCCTGTTCGCGATGTTGATGATGTCGGCGGTGGCCTGCGAGCTCCCGCTGAAGGCCCGGCAAGGGGCGACGCTCGGCGATACCAAGGTGCCGCCGGGGTTCACCTTCAAGACGACGCGCGGCGTCGACGTGTCGCTCACCGCGTCTCAGGCGCTCCTGCCTTCGGGCACCGGGCACCTGAAGCTGAGCCTCGCCGATGGACGCGTGCTCTTTGACGGTGCCCTCAAGGGCAACCTGACCGAGCGCAAGCTGCACCTGAGCCTGCCGATGAAGGACCGCACGCTCATCGCCACCCTCGACGCGGGCTCGGGCAAGATCGTGCGCACGCAGGTCGAGGTGCCGGCGAGCGCGGCCACGGTGTACTTCCAGTAAGGCTGGAAACGCAGCTTCAGGCAGAGACGGGAGCTGTCTCTCTTTGAGACGACCCGCCTCGGAACGCAGAGACCCTGGCCCCGCTGACGCGGGTGGCCGGGGTCTCTTGCTTCGGGGATCCCCCGCACCACCTGGGGAAAATCACCTGGGGAGTTCCAAGGTTCCGTCGATCAACCACTTTCTCGGGGGTGGTCCGGAAGACCACGGGGGCGCAGGTTCACCTCCGGGCAACCACTTGGATCCTCAGTTGCAGACATCACCCTCGGTTTCCCAACTTCCGGCCCGAGCCCACGATGACCCGAGCTTCTCTTGCGTCGCTGATCTGCCTGACGACCCTCGCGACTGCAGCCTCCGCCACCCCGACTGGCCAGGTGCACCTGACCGTGTCGCAGAACGGTGCGCCAGCCGGGAGCGTCTACTCCGGCTTCTATCCGGAGGTGATCCTCAGCGCGCAGTACTCGCTGACGAACCTCACCACCGTGGGCGCCCACCTCGAGGTGGACATCTGCAACCCCGGCCTCGGCGGCGGCGCGGCGGCGGGCAGCGTCACCATCGCGACCCTCACCACCTGCGGCGACGGCCAGGGCGGCCCGACGGGCACCACGCTCATCTCGCCCTCCATCTCCACCAGCGGCAGCTCGCAGGGCTCGACGGGCCTCTACGCGTTCACCAGCCAGGCCGCGACGGTGACCATCCCCAGCGGCACGCAGTGGACCATCCCCATCCGCCTCGTGCTCGACGACAGCGCGCACACCGTGCTCGCCACCGACACGCAGACCGTGACCGTGCTCTCCAGCACGCACCCGAGCCTGCTCAAGCAGTTCGTCAGCGCCACCGCGGCCACCGAGCCCCACGGCACGCGCCAGGGCACCAACGTCACCTGGCGCGTCACGCCGCTCAACGACTACACCTACGCCAGCTACTACGAGTCGGGCACCACCACCGTGACCGATCCGGTGGCCCCGGGCGCGCTCTACGTGAGCGGCGTCAAGGAGGGCACGTCCACGCACGTGGCGGGCTGGCCGTCCCTCGACACCGCGCAGGTCAACAGCGGCTTCACCATCACGCCGGCCGACACGAACAACCCGGCCTCCGTCACCACGGTGACGTTCACCATCAACAACCTCATCACCGGCTCGCCCTACTTCACCGGCGGCGTGGGCGCCCTCATCACCTACTGGTACCCGAGCGGCCTCACGCTGACGACCAACAACGCGCACGCCTCGTTCCCCGATGGCGCGCAGAAGGACGCGAGCGCCCAGTACTTCTTCAACACGGGCCCCGGCTACGCGCAGCTCAGCAAGACGCACCGCTGCCCGCGCCCGCAGTACGTCTTCTCGGCCTTCTACAACGTCACCGCGCACTTCCCGAACCTCAACGACAACACTGGCTGCGCCTGGGCCCCTGAGGAGCCGCTGGAGTACGAGATCGACGTCAACGCGTACGATCAGAACGGCCAGCCGTACCAGATGGTGAACGCGGCCATCACCGACATCCTGCCGCCCGAGGTCGACTTCGCGGGCAACATCACCGTCCAGTCGGGCTGGAGCGTCGGCTTCTCCAGCGACCCGTCGTGCGACAACAACACCACCTCGTGGACGCCGCTCACCGGCCCCTCGCAGTACAGCCAGGTGCGCTGCCTCAACTTCAGCAAGCCCGGCACGTCGACCTCGTACGCGCAGTTCCAGTACGCGGTGCGCCTGAACGCCAGCAACCAGAGCTCGCTCAACGCTCGCCCCGGCGCCTACCAGTTCGTGATGAACAAGGCGTACCTCACGGGCCAGTTCTCCAACGTCTACGGCAGCGCGGCCGGCGGCGGCAACACGCCCGACGGCAGCACCACCCTGCGCAGCACCTTCTGGAACTCGCGCCGTCCGGACGGCACCATCAGCCCCACCAGCCTGAACCTGTCCATCGGCGACACGAGCTACCTCTACGGCCAGGCGCCGTTCGACACGTACCGCCTCATCGACTCGTTCCTCGGCTTCGACAATCTGTCGTTCGGCGCCACGCTGCCGCTCGAGCTCGACCTGACCGGCCCGGTCATCCCGCACCCGTCGCTCACGGACTACGAGCTCGAGGACGGCAGCGGCAACAAGGTCACGCCGACGTGCGAGTGGCACCCGCAGGTGCGCAGCGGCGGCACTGTCTCGGCCGCCTGGTACCAGTGCACCTTCCCGGGCCACGTGCCCTCGACGCGCAAGGGCTACAACCCGTTCACCGACTGCTCCGGGCCGATGTTCTGCACGGACCACTCGACCACGACCGTCGGCGGCGACACGGTGTGGAACAACTACTACTTCCTCGTGCCGTTCAAGGTGGTCGCCGGCACGCAGGGCGAGACGGTCAACTTCAACCTGGACATCTGGGCGGACAGCGGCACCGTGAACCCGCCGGACGTGCTCCCTGACGGCACCAGCAAGCAGAACCCGACCGTCGTCTCGAGCTACGTGTTCCTGGGCGGCAACAGCGAGCTCACCGTCAAGACGCAGGCGGAGACCTCGCAGGTGCTGGTGGGCAGCCCGGCCACCTTCGACGTGAGCTTCCGGAACTCGGGCACCATCGCCACGCAGAACACGTACGTGTACGATCTGTTCGACACCGACGCGACGCAGCAGCAGCCGATCTCGTCGTCGTATCCGCTCTACAACTGCACCGCGCAGCCGTCGATCTTCGCGGGCGCCGTGCAGAGCGCGGGCTCGCCGCCGGTGGACATCGAGTACACGACCACCACGAACCCGCAGGCCTCGGACAGCGGCGCCACCTGGACCGCGACGCCGCCCTCGCCGCTCTCGTCGGCGACCGGTGTGCGCTTCCGCCTGAACAGCAGCTACAGCGCGACGCCGGGCGTGTTCGGTCCCGCGGACGGCCAGGGCACGGTGCAGCTCACCTTCATCGCGCCGAACGATCCGGGCGCCCGCATCTGCACCATGGGCAGCATCGTGGCCAGCGGGTTCCTCCCGGCCGGCGCCATCGACGCGCAGGCGCCGATCTCGATCGTCACCGAGATCCACGATCCGCCGAACCCGGCGTTCTCGGTCACCGCCTCGCAGGGCAACGTCTGCGGCGGCGTGACGCTCGACGCCTCGGCCTCGACCAACTCCGCCTCGTTCGTGTGGGCCGAGGGCCAGAACGCGCTCGGCACCGGCGCGCAGCTCACCACCACGCTGCCGCTCGGCACGCACATCATCACGCTCTACGCGACCAGCCAGTACGGCGCGCAGGCGTCGGTGACGCAGACCATCAACGTGACCGACGCCCAGGGCCCGGTCATCTCCTGCCAGCAGGGCCCGGTGTACGCGCACCTCGACGGCTGCACGGCTGACGTGAACGTGACCGCGAGCGCGGTGGACGCCTGCGACGGCGCGGTGCAGGCGACCTGCGGCAACATCCAGCCGGGCGATGGCTTCGTGACCTGCTCGGCCACGGACAGCGCGGGCAACACCTCGACCTGCCAGGTGGAGACGCACGCCACCGGCGGCCCGACCACGGCGCCCTCGATCGACGTGGACACGAGCAGCCTCTTCACCTCGCCCAACGGCGGCATCTGCGCGGGCACCTTCGACGTGCAGCTCACGTGGAACCCGGGCTGCGCCTCGACCGACAATCCGCAGCTCGGCGCCACCTTCACCTCGTCGAACGGCACCGAGATCCCCTTCCAGCTCTCGCGCGGCCCGTACGTGTGGTCGAACGGCGACGGCAGCTACACGGTCTTCGGCACCTTCAACACCACCGACGAGAACGGCAACACGCCGCCCGCGGGCACCACCATCAAGGTGACGTTGGATTCGGGCGACGGCCAGCACCTCTCGCAGGTCATCGCGCCGAGCACGCTCATCGAGACCTGCACCTGCGCCATGCTGCGCTTCCCGGGCAACGGCACGGTGGTCTTCGAGGACCTGCACCCGTCGAACGGCGACTTCGACTTCAACGACCAGGTCGTGACCTTCGACTACGAGGCGCTGGTCGACGCGAACTACAACACCGAGAAGCTCAAGCTCACCTTCAACGACCTGGCCATCGGCGCCAGCATCCACAGCGCCCTGTACGTCGCGCTGCCGGGCGTGCTGCCGCAGAACATCGTGAAGGTGGACCGCTACTTCTCGGACGGCTCGCACGACACCGTTCAGCCGGTCCCCGGCGAGAACACCAAGGCCGTCCTGCCGATCATCGACGACACCTTCCACCTCTACGGACAGTCGTCGGGCTTCATCAACACCGACCCGAGCAAGCCGATGCAGACCGGCAAGGCCGTGGCGCTGGTCGTGACGCTGACCAACAACCCGGACGACTGGTCGGATCCGCAGAACATCTACTTCTACGACTCGCTCTGGAACGCGCCGTACGACGTGTTCATCACGCGCGCCAACGAGTACGGCCGCCAGATCCACCAGGCCGAGTACGGTCCGACTGATCTCGGCCTGGACGACCTGCGCAACACCATGGACGACGCGTCGGGCACGAACGGCTGGGGCAACTACGTCAACAGCCACGGCATCCCGTTCGCCATCATGTACTTCTCCTTCCCGTCGTACTGGCCGCAGGAAGGCGTGGACATGACCCAGGTGTTCACCGGCCTCGTGCCGTGGATCGAGTCCAACTACAACGATTACAACTACTACAGTTGGTACTACCGAACTGACCTCATCAACACGAGCCGCGCGATCCAGGCGCCGTCGCCCATCTACGTCGACGACTTTGGTCCGCTGTTCGAATCGAACTACGCAGCCTGCTACGGCGGCGGAGGAGACTAGCCATGAAGACCAAGATCATCTTCTCCCTCATCGTCCTGGTTGCAGCGGGCTGCGAGCTGCCCACCAAGCAGAAGACCAAGACGCTCAACGACGCCAAGGTCCCGCCCGGGTTCACCTTCAGCACCACCCGGACGGTGAACCTGACGCTGAGCACCGCCAAGGGCCTCCTGCCGAAGGGCGTGGGCCACCTCACGCTCGCCACCAAGGGCGGCAAGCGGATCATGGACGGCGCGCTCCCGGCGAAGGACACGGACATCAAGTTCCTCGTGCCCATGCACGAGACCGAGATCGTGGCCAAGCTCGACAACGGCGCGGGTCAGGTGCGCGAGGTGTCGCTGCCGATCGCGAACGGCACCGTGAAGCACACGTTTGAGTAGCTGAACGACGCGCAGTCGATTGAGTGCGGCGCGCTCCTCGACGACGACCTGAGGGGCGCGCTGCCGCTTCGGGTACCACGAGCTGCTCGAGGAACCGCTACCGCTCGCGCAGGCCGCGCGCGTCGATGTCGTACTTCTTCACCAGGCGCTCGATCGACTTGCGGTGCAGCCCGCTCTCGCGCGCGGCCCGCGAGATGTTGCCCTCGCAGCGCTTGAGCAACGCCGTCAGGTACTCGCGCTCGAAGCTCTCGAGGAGCTGCTCCTTGGCCTCGTGGAAGCCCAAGTGCTCGTTGAACGGCAGCGGACCCTTGCTCGCGCCGCCCGTGAGCCGCGGCGGCAGGTGCTGCACGTCGATGTCGGGCCCCTCCGAGAACGTCAGCACGTGCGAGACCACGTTCATCAGCTCGCGCACGTTCCCGGGCCACGAATAGTTCTGCACCATGTGCTGCGCGGGCGCGGTGAGCCGCTTCTTGCCGTGCCGCTGCACGTTGTCGGGCTGGTCGAGCGCGTGCTGGATGAGGTGCGCGATGTCTTCCTTGCGCTGGCGCAGCGGCGGGAGCGCCACGTTGATCACGCTCAGGCGGAAGAAGAGATCCTCGCGGAAGTTGCCCTCCTG
>JAFEBC010000445.1 GCA_018266095.1 Deltaproteobacteria bacterium | reverse complement strand
TGCAGCGTCACCGTGTACTCGTCCTTGGCGGCGGACGGCAGCAGCGGGGGGCAGGAGAACTCGCTCTGGAACAGCGTCGTGAAGCACGCCGGCGGACCCTCCACGCCGCTCTTGTCGTCGGTGATGACCGCGGTGAGCGTGACCGCCTGGCCGCGCACCACCTTGCCGGGCGAGGTGTGGTGCAGCACGGGGGGCGTGTTGTCGTCCTCGGCCACCTTCGACTCGCCGCGGGCCAGCGCATCATCACACTGCTGCGCGAGCTGCTCGGCCTGCTTGGCCAGCGGCCCGTCCGGCTTCTCCTTGACGTAGGTGCGGAACGCCGCCGAGGCCTCCTTGAGCTGCCCGAGGCGCCGATACGACTGGCCCACGTTGAAGATGAGCTCCGGCACCGGCTTGACCGCGTAGACGGCCTTGTAGTTCGTCAGCGCGCAGGTGTAGTCGGCGAGCTTGTAGCAGGCCTGCGCCCGCTTGAGCTGGCCGCGGGCGATGGCCACCGCGTCGGGCCGCTCGACCTGGTCGCTGCCGCGCGAGCGGTGCATGGTGGCTGCCACGCGCAGCTCGAAGCCCGAATCCTCCGGCAGCTTCACCTTGGCGCTGCGCGACACGTACCCGTCCAGCACCAGCTTGAGCTCGTGCGGGCCCGGCTTGCTCTTGAGCCGATAGGGCGTCTCGCCCGCGAGCTTGCCGTCGACGTACAGGCGCGCGCCCGACGGCTCGGTGCTCACCGCGATGGTCGGCGGCAGCGGCTCCTTGGGCGCGGGCGCCATCGCCAGCCGCAGCGAGGCCGTCTGCGCCTGCTCGACGGTGACGGTCTGCGCCACCGAGACGAAGCCCGCGCGCCGCGCCTCCACCTGATGCTCGCCGGCCTCCAGCGACACCTCCTGCGCGAGCGGCGTCGTGCCCACCACCTGCCCGTCCACGGTGATGTCGGCGCCCATCGGGTCCGACTCGATGGTGAGCCGCGCCGGCCCCGGCGGCCGCTGCAGCACGAAGTCCACGTCCGCTTCGCGGTTGTTGTGCGCGGTGACCTGCCGCTCCTCGGCGACGAAGCCGTCCAGCGAGACGGCCACCGTGTGCGCGCCCGCCTTCACCTCTCCCTGCCACGGCGTCGTGCCCACCTCGGCGCCATCGATCTTCACCGTCGCGCCATCGGGCCGGCTGCCGACCAGCACCTGCGGGGCGCTGTTGGCCGGACCCTGCGCCGCGGTCAGCTCGAGCCGCAGCGCGAGATCCCGCCCCTCCGGCATCTCGAAGTCGCTCGCGGTCTCGCGGTGGCCGGCGAGCTTGAGCACCACCTCGTGCCTCCCGGCGGACAGCGGCCCCAGCCACGGCGCCGTGCCCTTGGCGACGCCGTCGATCAGCACGGTCGCGCCCGCCGGCACCGACTCGATCGAGAGCGCCGGATCCTTGGGCAGCGTCAGGAGCGCGAAGCTCAGCTCCATGTCCCGCCCCTCGCGCCCGGACACCTGCCGCTCCTGGCGCAGGAAGCCGTCCGCCTCCACGGCCAGCGTGTGCTCTCCCGGCGACACGTCGCCCACGAACGGCGTCGTGCCCACGGGCTTGCCGTCGAGGTAGACGCGCGCGCCGTGCGGCTCGGAGTTGACCGTCATGCGCCCCGGGCCGCTGGCCGACGCCGGCGCCAGCTTGAGCGTCCGCGTCTTGCCCGCGGTGAACTCGACCGTCTGCTCCGCGCCGCGCCCGTCGCCGAGCGTCACAGAGATGGTGTGCTTCCCTGGCGGCGCTTCGATCGTCTGGGGCGCCTCTCCCTGCACCTTGCCGTCGAGCGACACCACCGCGCCCGCGTCGCTGTTGACCTCGACGCGCGCGGGCAGGATCACCGCGTCCTCGACGGTCACCTGGAACGGCTTCTCCTGCGAGCCGGAGGTCAGGCGCTCGCCGGTCGCCAGCCGCGACTCGATGAAGTAATCGAACACGGACCCCGCCGCGACCGACTGCGGCAGCCGCGCCACCCACTGATCCTTGCCGCGCTCCGACATGGGGTAGCCGAAGAAGCGCCCCTTGGCGTGCGCGCGCGCGAAGACCAGCGGCGAGAAGGAGGGCGAGAGGCCGTGGATGGTGGCCTTGATGACGATCGGCTGCCCGCGGACCACCTTCTCGACGGGCTTGTGCTCGACCGGCGCTGCGAGGCTTGCCTGCGCGACGAGCAATATTGTAGCGAAGAGACCCATGTGCGCTCCGCGGGCGAGTCGGACGGGGAGGCCGCGAACTGCAGAGTTTCACTGTGGGTGCAATTCATGAGAAATAGATGAGAACTGGAAATCCTTGTGAACATTGCTGAATCTGTGGCTTTTCTGTGTCGGATGGTTGCGATCGCAATGGCCCTGGCCGCCGCGGTGTCCGTGCCGGCGCGCGCCCAGGACGACGACGAGGACGAGGAGCGCCGCGAGGCCCTGTTGGGTGCCGGGCCCTCGCATCCCACGCAGGCCTCCGAGCGCGGCGAGCCAGGCGCAGTGACGCTGCGGGTGCACGACGGCAAGGCCACGCGCGTGTGCACGGGTGCGCTCCTCGCCGCCAACGGGGCCTCGACGATGGTGGTCGCGCCGGCCGCGTGCGTGGGGAAGGCCCGGCCCGCGGACATCGAGGTGGAGCTCGCCGGCGAGCGGTCGCGCGCCGATCTGAGAGCCGACGAGCCCGGCAAGGCGGGCTGGGTGGCGCTCGACGTGCCGCTCGCGCCGGCGCGGGCCATCCCGCTCATGCTGCTCGAACCCGACGCGGGGACGCTGGCGCAGCTTGCGCACCGCGAGGTCACGGTGCTCACCGCGGGCGAGGCGGGCCTCACGGCGCGTAAGGGCGCGCTGCGCGACGGCGTGGTGCAGGGGTGTCAGCCGTCCGCGGCGGCGTCGCTGTTGACCGTGTTCATTCCGCCGCAGGCCTATCTGCTGGGCGTGCTCGCGCCCAAGGGGTGCAAGCTCGACGCCGCGGCGCAGGCTGCCTCGCGGCGTCAATGGCTGCACCGGGCAGTGCCCGGGGTCGATCCGAAGCTCTGTCAGCGAGACGCGAAGACCGGCCACGTGTCGTGCGGCGACCTGGGGCGCAAGCTGGCCGAGGAGAAGCAGTAGCCCGCGTCACCCCTGAGTGCGCGCAGGCTACGTCCGCCGGCGCGGCATCGTCGACGGATCGCGCGGGTCGGCGCGGGGGCCTGGTGTCGCGCCGCCCGGCTGCGCGAGGGGCGGTCGCTGCACCCGCTCGACGATCGGACCGCGCGGCTGGGGACGCGGCGGAGGCTGGGGGCGCCCTCCAGGTGCACCTTCGCGCCGGGGCTCGTTCCCGCGCGGCTGGTTGTTGCGGGGCCCGCGCGGATCGTGAGTGTGCCCGCGGGAATCGGTGCCGTGTCCATGCCCGCGTTGCGGCCGGGGATTGCCGTGGCCGCCGTGGTTGGGCGCGTTCGCGTGGGCGTGAGGGTTGGCGTTGGCGTTCGCGTTGGCGTTGGCGTTGGCGTGCGCGTTGGCGTTGGCGTGCGCGTTGGCGTTCGCGTTGGCGTGGGCGTTCGCGTTGGCGTGGGCGTTCGCGTTCCCGTGCGCGTTCCCGTGTCCGTGCTGTCCGTGTGGCCTCGGTCCGTGGTGCGGCCGTCCGCCGTGCCCGTGGCGCGGCTGCTGCTCGCGCGGCCCTGGCTCGCGGCGTCCTTGCTCCTCGCGCCGTCCGTGGTGCTCGCGCGGACCGTGTTGCTCCCGCGCCGGGTGATGCTCCCGCGCTCCAGGCTGCTCGCGCGGACCGTGACCTCTCGCCCCGTGCTGCTCGCGCTGCTGCGGCGGCTGCCCGCGCCCGCCAGGGTGGTGACCGCTCTGCCGATGCGCGCCTCCGCCGCGGCCAGGCTCCGCGTGCTGCGGCCGCTCTGGCACGAAGCGCCCGCTCGGCACGAAGTCCGGCGTCAGTTCGCGCCGCACGTACGCGCGCCAGATCTCCGCCGCGTCCCCCGCGCGCGCAGCGAGGCCCGGATCCGAGGCCGCGAAGAACGTGCGCAGGTTCTCCAGGTCGCGCTTGAAGAACTGCTCGGCGCTGTTGTTCGCCGCCGCGCCGATCACCTGAGGGAAGTCGATGATGGTCGGCCCGTCGACCCCGAGCAGCACGTTGTACGGCGACAGGTCCCCGTGGATGAGGTCCGCGCACAGCATCTTGATCGCCTGCGCGCGCAGGTCCGCGTACGCCGCGGCCGCCTCCTCAGGCGTGAAGAAGCCCTCGATGAGCCGCGGCGCCGAGTTGCCCTCCGCGTCCAGCACCAGCCTCATCAAGAGGATGCCGTCGTAGAACAGCACCGGCTCGGGCACGCGCACGCCCGCCGCGTGCAGCTTGTGCAGCGCGTCCGACTCCGCCGACTTCCACGCGTCCTCGGCGGCGGCCTGGCCGAAGCGGCTGCCCTTGTCGATGGCCCGCTGCGTGCGCGAGTTGCGCACCTGGCGGCCCTCCTTGTACGCGGCGTTGTTCTTGAAGCTGCGGTGGGCGCGCTCCTTGTAGACCTTGGCGGCGAGCACGTCTTCGCGGTGCCGCACGAGCCAGACGTCGGCCTCCTTGCCGCTCTTCAAGCGGCCGAGGACCTCGTCGATGACGCCATCTTCCTGGAGCTGTTCGAGGCTGCTCATGTCGTGACGAAAAGCATAGTGCACAGGCGCGGTTGCGTTCGAGCGCGAAGTGTGAGGCGGGGTGCTCCTTGACGACTGGATACACCCTGTTTATACCTCAGTCACGATATGAATCCAAATTCAACAAACGAACCGCGACCGCAGAAGTTGCGGGATCAGCTCAAGCTCCTCGCGGCCGACGCCATCCTCACCGCCGCCGAGCGCGTGTTCATCGAGGAGGGCCTGCACGCCGCCAAGATGGAGCACATCGCCGCGCGCGCCGGGGTGGCCGTGGGCACGCTCTACAACCACTTCGGCGACCGGGCCGCGCTCCTGACCGCGCTCATCAACCGCCGCCGCGACGCGCTGCTCGAGCGGATCGACAGCGCGCTGCACGAGCTCAAGGGGCGGCCGTTTCCGGAGCAGCTCGAGGGCTTCTTTCGCACCTGGTTCCGCTTCCTGGAGGAGCACGGCAGCTTCGTCGCCGCCATCCACGACGCGGAAGATCTGGAGACGATCAACAAGGCCAAGCGCGCGGGCCGCGAGCCGGCCGAGCAGCGCATCAAGGAGCTCATCCGGCGCGGCGTGCAGATGAAGGCGCTGCGGCCGGAGATGGCCGAGGAGCTGCCGCTGATGATCTCGGGGCTCCTGCGGATCGTGTCGATGCGGTCGGACGTGCTGGCGCGCAAAGGCCAGCCGGTGTCCGAGACGATGACTGACTTTGTGTTGCGTGGAGCGGGCGCGTGAGCAACGAGACGACGAAGCCGAAGAGCAAGGCGCTGCCCATCGTGGGCGCGGTGGTCGGCGCGTTCGCGCTGGTGGCGGGCGTGTTCCTGTTCGTGACCCGCGGCGAGGAGTCCACGGACGACGCGCAGATCGAGGCCGATGTCGTGCCGATCGCGCCGCGCGTGGGCGGGCAGGTGCTGCGCGTGGTGGTGAAGGACGACGCGCAGGTGAAGAAGGGCGACCTCTTGATCGAGCTCGATCCGGCCGATCTACAGGCCAAGCTCAAGCAGGCCGAGGGCGAGCTCTCCACGGCGCGGGCGCAGGCCGATCAGGCCGAGGCGCAGGCGCGGGTGGCCGAGGCCAACGCGCACGGCGGCTTCTCGACGGCGCGGGCGCGGGTGGGCGGCAGCACGGCGGCGGTGGCCAACGCGGGCGCGCAGGTGGAGCAGGCGAAGGCGCAGCTTGATCGCGCGAACACCGAGGCCAGGCGGACGGCGCAGGATCTGGTGCGGCTCAAGTCGCTCGCGACGGCGAACGCGGTGACGCAGGAGCGGCTCGACAACGCGCAGGCGGCCTCGGACGCGGCGGAGGCTGCGCTGCGGGGGGCCAAGGCGCAGCTCGCGGCCTCGCTCGAGCAAGAGAAGGCGGCGGAGTCGCGCGTCGATGAGGCCCGCGGTCAGCTCCGTCAGAGCGAGCCGGTGCAGGCGATGGTGGCGGCTGCGCGGGCCAACGCGGAGCTGGCCAAGGCCAAGGTGGTGACGGCCGAGGCCTCGCTCGATCAGGCGCGCTTGAACCTCTCGTACACGCGCATCGTGGCCCCGTCGGATGGCGCGGTGACGCGGCTCACCGCGCGCGTGGGTCAGCTCTTGAGTCCCGGCCAGGCCGTCGCCGAGCTGGTGCCGCCCGAGGTCTACGTGGTGGCGAAC
>JAFEBC010000444.1 GCA_018266095.1 Deltaproteobacteria bacterium | reverse complement strand
TGCCGCCACAGGTGACGATCGTCTCTCCCGCGGACGGCAGCGAGGCCACCGCGGCCGTCATCCCCGTGACCGTGCACGTGACCGCCTCGGGCGCCGTCAGCGTGGTCACCATCGCCGGCATCCAGGCCACCGCGGCGGGCGGCGGCGACTGGACCGCCCAGGTGCCGCTCGCGCTCGGCGACAACACGCTCTCCATCAGCGCCACCGACGTCTTCGGCCTCACGGGCACCGCGCAGTTGGCCGTGCACTACCGCGATCCGGCCACCGAGCCGCTCACCGTGCAGGCCGTCGAACCTGCGCCCGGCGCCACCGACGTGCAGCCCGACAGCATGGTGAGCATCACCTTCAACAAGGCCTTCGACCCGGCCTCCCTGCCCGCGGGCTTCACCGTGCTGCAGGACGGCAAGGCCGTGGAGGGCGGCTACGCCATCTCGCCCTCGTCGCAGACTGCGAGCTTCGTGCCGCGCGGGCCGCTCACCGAGAGCGCGCACCTGCAAGTGCGCGTCAGCGGCGTCGCGCCTGGCGTGGGCCTGGGCATGTCGGGTGACTTCGTCAGCGACTTCACCGTGCGCCGCCCGCTGACGCAGGTGTCGGGCATCGTGCTCGATCAGCAGCACAAGCCGCTCGCCGACGTCGCGGTCACGCTCGAATCGCAGAACCTCACCGCGCGCACGGGCCCCGACGGCAACTGGACGATCTTCGCGGCGCGCGGCGGGAGCGGTGTCCTGCGCTTCGACGGCCCCAAGCTCGCCGACGGGCGACCGCTGCCTACGGTGCGCCACACGCTCTTCATCAACGCCGAAGGCGTAACGCAGGATCGCACGCTCGTCTTGGTGCCCATCGAGGGCGCCAGCGCGCAGCGCATCGACACGCTCCTGCCCGTGAGCGCCTCGTTCAACGGCACCCAGCCGGGCCTCTTGCTCGAGACCTCCGCGGGCTCGCTCACGCTCCCCGACGGCCAGACCTCGGGCTACGTCACCGCGACGCGCGTGCCCGCCTATGCCGCGCCCGCCTCGCGCACGGGACGCACGCCGGTGGCCGTGTGGCAACTGGGCCCGCCGCAGACGAGCTTCACCAAGCCCGTCACGCTGACGATGCCGAACCTGCACGGCCTCTCCGCCGGTCAGCACGCGGTGGTCTACGGCTACGATCCCATCCTCAATCGCGTGCTCCCGCTCGGCCTCGCCAAGGTCTCCGACGACGCCAGCGTGATGGTCTCGGACGCGCTCTCGGCGCCTTCGTTCGAGTTCTTCGGCTACGCGGGCCTCACCGACGCCGAGCAGGCGCTCTACGCCAATGGCGTACCGACCTCACCCAGCGCGCCGTCCAATCTGCGCCGCGTGCCCGGACCGTCGCTCACGCCGCAGCAGCAGCTCAAGGGCAAGGGCGCGCTCCTGCGTCCGAGCGACGCGCCGCTCCCGCTGCTCCAAGGCCCGGCCTCGCTCGGCCTCTTCGGGATCAAGGACGCGCTCGCGCAGCCCGACGACAACTGCGTCGGCGGCTCGTGCCAGCTCGGCGGCCTGGGCTTCCTCTTCAACATCCCCGATCTCGAGCCGCGCTGGACGCACGTGAGCGGCCGCGTGCGCAGCCCCGGCGAGGATCAGACGGAAGTGGAGCCCAGCGCGCCCACACCCGCGGGCAAGACGCGCATCACGCTGCCGTACTCGCTGGCCGCCTCGTTCTCGGTCACGCGCCGGCCCGATCCGTACGGCGGCTCCAACATCGTCAACGCGCAGCTCACCGCCTTCGCGAACGGCACGCAGCCCATCGCGGCGCCGCCGGGCGAGACCTGGACCGGCACGGGAGACGGCGCGGCCTCGGCGTCCGGCAACGTCCCGCTGCAGTTCGGCACCAACAAGATCGTGATGACCGGCCAGTCCGCGCTCGGCGTCACCTCGATCACGTACCTGGCGCAGGTCGATCCCGCCTCGGGCGACGCGGGCACAGACCAAGCCGACCTCACCGTCACCAAGGTCGAGGACAAGACCGCCGACGAGCCGCTCAAGGACCTCATCATCTACCCGAACCAGCCGGTCGAGATCGGCGGCGAGGAGTCGATGGCGGTCACCGGCCTCACCGGCACCTACTTCTACGTGGGCGTGTGGTGGGGCCTCGACGTCGACTACCAGAACTTCGCGCAGTTCCCGCTCTCGAGCCACGGCGTGCGCATGCCCGACGGCCGCGTGCGCCGCGTGCCCGGCGTCTACTTCGGCCAGACGCCGCCGTACACCTGGAACTCGTGGGGCACCGACGGCGTGGACATGATGGTCGACGCGCGCACGATCAGCGGCACGCTCACCTTCGTGGACAAGGACGGCACGCCGCTCCCGCCCGCCTGCGACGACGGCTCGCCCACGCAGCGCAACGACGACGGCACGCTCAGCGCGCTCTCGGCCCGGAGCGTCGGCACCACCGAGGTGCACTTCTTCCTCGAGGACGATCTCGAGCACCCCATCGCCGACTACACCTTGGGCGCGCCGGTGGCCGACCAGGGCGGCTGCTCCGCGCAGGGCCACGCGCACGGCTTCTACACGCAGCTCCGCATCGGCCCGTCGGACTTCCGCAAGAAGGTGCGCTGCAACGAGCTGCGGCAGGCGAACCTCACCAGCCTCGACTACTACAAGGCCTGGTGCATCGACGATCAGCGCAAGCACGCGCTGGAGCTGAAGACGCACGATCGCCTCGTCGTCTTCGCCGTGAACCACGACACGGGCTACTCGGGCATCACCACGGTGGAGGTGCCGCCCATCCTCACCTCGTCGCCGGGCTGCGAGAACCTGCCCGACGTGGTGTTCAACTTCCAGGGCCGTGTGCAGCACCTGCCCGCGTGCACCAACGCCAACATCACCATCCCGGCGAACCTCAAGCTGTACCCGCCCGAGATCGACGTGCGCGTGGCGCGGCGTGCGCCCGACGAAGGCGTGAAAGCGCCCACGGATGAAGGTTCGAGCCCGCCGCCGACCGACCACCTCGTGCGCCAGGGGGGCAGCGCCACCACGCGCGACGAGTTCTTCAAGATCGCCACCCACTGGCGCGTGCGCAAGGCGGCCAACCCGCCCCCGGCGCAGAGCGACGGCGCGCCCGATCCTGAGTGTACGAAGTACACCGAGAGCGACGGCGGCGTGGTCTACAAGGCCTCGGCCGACGGCGGCGCCTGCAAGCCCGCGCGCATCCAGGACAGCGACACCGACGCCGGCTCGCCGCTCGAGGTCTACTGCTCCGAGGTGCCGGACGGCGGCGACTTGTCCACCTGCATCCACGACGACACCGTGCTCGTCGACGTGCCGCAGGGCGTGCCGCCCATCGCCGGCCGCATCTGGAGCCAGACGGGCACCGCCGCGGGTGAGCCGATGCCGATCGTGTTCGACCTCGGCCCCGGCCAGCACACCTCGCTCGTGTCGCCCTCGGTCAGCTTCCGCAACGCCGACGGCGCGCTCACCAGCGCGGGCAACCTCTCGCGCGCCAACTACTTCGTGCAGGTGGTGGGCAAGCCGCTCACGCCGCAGGAGCCGCCGCCGCCCGACTTCACCGACGACCCGCAGGCGCAGGGCCGGCCCAAGGGCGCCATCGGCTTGAAGAACGTGTACCGCGCGCTCGACGGCTCAGGCCGCATGCAGGAGCGCTTCGACCGCGCCCGCGAGCACCAGTTCAGCGTGATCCAGATCGGCGACCACTCGGTCGTCGCGCAGACGAGCGCCGGCACCCGCGACCTCACCGCCGACGGCGCCAACGCCTCCGCCAGCGACGAGGACGTGTCGTACCAATTCCTCATGCAGGTGCTCGAGCCTGAGGGCGACGTGTCGCGCACGCCCCCGCCCGGTCAGTACGAATTGCGCCTCGGCGGCGACGTGGTGGGCGAGACGTGCCAGCTCCAGATCCAGGGCACCGGCGCGTCGAAGTCGCTCTCGGGGACGTGCGCGGGCGAGTCGCTGATGGACGTCCTGTCCGCCTCCGACATCCTCTACATCGAGCTGTACCTGAGCGGGAACGCCGAGAACATCCTCTATCGGTTCAACTTCAACGGCCTCACGCTGCGCGAGGACCAGCTCTCGGTGGGCATGGCCACGACGGACGGGAAGCTGGCCAAGTCGGAGGTCGATGGCACGCCCACGCCGCGCCGCCCGGTGATGTCGCCGGCGCTGGCGGAGTTCTTCGTGCAGCCGAGCGAGGTCAAGCACGGCGTGGTGAAGATCTGCCTCGACCGCGACTGCGCTTCGAGCAATTCGGCGCTCAAGGTCATGCAGTTCGACTGGAACGACGCCACCAGCGACTACAAGGTCATCACCACCGGCGGCCGCGCTGATCTCACGGCGGTGCCGCCCACCAAGCGCGAGGGCTTCGGCATCGACAACGCGGCCTTCTACACGCTGCCGCTGCCCAACGATCTCCTCTCCGGCTCGCAGACGCTCAAGGACGGCCTCTACGTCCACTACGAGCCGACCGAGCCGCGCCTCAAGCCGTTCTCGCGCAGCCTGGGGCGCCCGCAGCACCAGCTCGAGAGCCAGGCCGTCTCGCCGCCGGGCCATCCGCTCGCCGCGGGCATCGACATCACCGACGGTCACCTCTCGCGCATCTGGGTGGACCTCCAGGTCCCCGAGGGCGGCGGCAAGCTCGCGTTCGCGCGCGCGTACAACAACCAGAACAACGAGATCCACACCATGGGCCTCGGCTGGTGGCACAACTTCGAGGGCCAGGTGCTGGAGGAGCGCGGCGGCCGCTACACCGTGCTGCTCGGCGGCCAGGGGTACGAGTTCTCCAAGTGCGAGACCACCCGCGACGAGAACCTGCTGGTCACCGACGTCAGCGGCTGCCAGAGCAACAAGGACCACGGCGGCAAGCTCGACGTCACCGTACAGGGCGGCGTCTCCTACACCTTCGTGTTCACGCGGGGAACGGACGGCGTGAAGTTCACCTTCGATCGCCCCATGCAGTTCGACGCGGTCCAGAAGCGCGGCGAGGGCGGGCGCCGGTGGCTCATGACCAGCATCGACGACGGCCTCGGCACCACCGACGTGAAGTACCTGACCAAGAGCGATCTCGTCGACACGGCCGGGCGCCGCGGCGGCCACCACCAGCTCAAGTTCCTCTACAGCGAGGTCGACGACGGACCCGACGGCTGCGGCGCGTTCGGCAACAAGATCGCGCGCAAGCTCACCCGCGCGCAGCGCAACTCGAACTTCAAGCTGCTCAAGGAGGTCCAGCTCAAGCGCGGCGAGGACACCATCGATCGCGCCGTCTACGAGCACGAGATGGACGCCCAGACCTGCGCGGTCACCGCGGCCTTGCGGGTGGGCAACCTCACCGGCGTGCGCAAGGACAGCGAGCAACCAGCCTGGCACACGACCTACAAGTACAAGGACGTGCCCGCCTCGGCCGACGAGAAGAGCTGGCCGCTGCGCAACGAGCTGGAGGAGGCGAAGTTCCTCTTGGGCGCGCAGGAGGCGCTCCACAGCCACTGGGTCATCCACCACGCGAGCGGCGTCTCGCCCTATCCGCACGTGGACGTGAACGAGGTCGTGGACGACGTCGTCGAGACGGGCCAGGCCAGCATCCCGGTGCACACCACCTACAACGGCGACACGGCGCGCGTGGTCAGCATGCCGGGCCGGACGCCAATCACCTACACGCTCAACAGCTTCGGCAACCCGGTGAACACGCAGGGCGCCGAGGGCACGGCGACGGCGACCTGGGACAGCAACAGCGACGACGGCCCGGTGGTGCTCACGGCAGAGCAGGCCGCCGATGGGCAGGGCATCACCACGACCTACGATCCGGTGACGCTGCAGCCCCTGACCGTGACGCTCGCGAGCGGGCACGCGGGCGCGGTCCAGAGCAGCACCATCAGCGCAGGGACGGTGCTCATCGGCGGGTCCGAGCCCGACCCGCGCTGGAACCAGCCCACCCGGTTCAGCCTCAGCGGCACCCCGGGCTCGGCCGTGCGCACGTTCGATGCGACCGGCCAGATCAGCTCGCTCACGGTGGGCGGCATCCAGGTGTCGACCGCGAGCCACGACTCGGAGGGCGCGCTCGAGGCGGCCACCCTGCCCAGCGGCGCGGTGGTGCAGTACAGCGGCAAGAACGGGAACGGCCAGCCGACCGCGGTGAACGTGAGCCACGGCACGAGCGCCGACTTCGCCTTGGAGTACGACGAGTTCGGCCGCCTCATCCACAAGTCCAACTCGGCCGACGGCTCCGACGAGACCTGGGCGTACGACTCGCTCGGGCGCGTCACCAAGCACACCGCGTCCGGCTCGCCGCCGCGGGTCGAGGAGAACGCATACACCGACACCGACGAGGGCTACTCGGTGGTGCGCTCGCTCAACGGCACGGCGCTGGAGACCGAGAGCTGGCAGGACAACCGCATCCGCTCGCGCTCCACCGGCGGCGGCCTCATGACCGTCACCTATGACTACGACGAGGCCGGCCGGCTCGACACCGAGACGCAGGTCATCGGCGGCGGCAAGACCATCGTGCGCAAGCACACCTACGACGACGCCGGCCGCGAGATCGCGGTGACCCTCAACGGCAAGGCGCTGGTGACGCGCGTGCTCGACGCCGCCGGGAACGCCACCCTGGTCACCGACCAGGACGGCCTCACCACGCAGATCGGCTACGACGCCCTGGGCCGCGCCGTGACCTGGACGCAGGGCGCCTCGACGCGCCAGGTAGACCTCGACAGCAGCACCGGGCAGATCATGCTCGAGCTCTCGGGCTCGCACATCGTGCGCACCGAGCGCGACGCGGTGGGCCGCCCCAAGAACATCACCAGCGTGGGCCAGCCGGGCGGGCTGCACGTGCAGTACACCGGCACCGACGCGGCCGGGCACGTCGACTCCATGCAGACCGACGGCCTCAGCGAGACGTACGAGTACGCCGACTACCGCGGCCGCATGACCAAGCGCACGCGCTCCACCGCGGGCGGGACGCTCACCGAGACGTGGACCTACGCACCGGCGAGCGGCGGCGAGAGCATCACCTATCAGCAGAGCGGCGGCGCGGCCGATCACACCACCGTCACCACCTACGACTCGCTCGGCCGGCTGCTGTCGCGCCAGGAGACGGTCGACAGCCAGGCCTCCGTCACGAGCTACACCTACGATTCGCTCGGGCACATCGCCACCGAGACGCAGCCCAACGGCGGCACCATCGTCTACGAGGCCGACGCGCTCGGCCACGTCACCAAGCGCACGGACTCCGCGGGGATCGTCACCTCGTTCACCGTCGACGCGCTCGGGCGCGTGCTCACGCAGACGGGCCCGCGCAGCGGCGAGTCGTGGACCTTCGAGTACGACGACTTCAACCGGCAGACCAAGCGCACGTTGAGCGGCCCGCACGGCGGCTCGTGGACCACCGACTACGGGATGAACGGCGTCGTCACCATGACCGATCCCGAGGGCATCACCACCACGCAGACCTTCGACGCCGCGCACCGCAAGGTCTACGAGACCGAGGGCGGCTCGCTGCGCACGATCGCCTACTACTACGACGGCGACTACGAGCGGCAGCGCGTGATCTCCGAGGGCGGCTCGGTGCGCACCTTCACTACGGTGTTCAACGATCGCAACCTGCCCGTGAACATGGAGGAGACGTGGACGGGCCCGGCGGGCAGCTACGACTACAGCATGACCGCGGCGTGGAGCGGCACGAGCGGCCAGATCACGCAGAGCTGGGGCGGCGGCTCACGCAGCTTCCACACCACCATCGACGGCCTGGGAAACACGCTCTCGCGCGACGACGGGCCCGAGATGGGCACCTGGACCTACGACGCCGCGGGCCTGCTCACCTCGAGCCAGCTCCCGGGGCAGGCCGCGCGCACCATCACCTACGAGGAGAGCGGCAGGCCGGTGCTCGAGCAGCAGGGCGCCGAGCAGACGCTGCACGCCTATTACCCCGACGGCACCGAGAAGCTGCGCATCGATCCCTCGGGCCGCAGCGCGACCATGGAGTACGACCTCGACGACCGCCCGACCTCGGTCAGCTACGCGGGCGTGACGCGGACCATGGGCTACGAGGACGGCGGCAACAAGCCGACCCGCGTGGACGACGCCGGCAAGGTCTCCACCATGACCTACGGCCCGCGCGGCGAGCTCATGTCGCTCACGCTGCCCATCGGCACCGTCACCTACGACTACGATCGCAACCTGCGCCTGACCGGCGTCCATGCGCCCAACCTGGAGCAGTCGTTCGGCTACGATCCGCTCGGCCGCCCCACCTCGCGCTCGCGCGGGTCCGCGAAGTCGATGTCCTGGACCACCACCTGGGCCGCCGGCGAGGCCACCACCACCGACGCCGACGGCAACCAGGTCATCGTCTCGCTCGACGGCCGCGAGCGCACCATCAAGCGCTCCTACCGCGCGGGGGCGAACTCGATCCCCGGCCTGCAGGACGTGACCTTCACCTACGACGATCTCGACCAGCTCGTGGGCGCCACGCGGCACGGCGAGGACGGCGACTACTCCACCTCGTACATGACCGACTCGCGCGGGCGCGTCACCAGCATCACCAGCGACGACGGCACGAGCGTCGCCTACGACTACGGCGCGCACGGGCTGCCCACCAAGACCACCACGCCGGGCGGCAGCGTCGTCTACGCCTACGACGAGTTCGGCCGCGTGTCGCTGGCCGGCGGCTCTCTCGTGGCCTGGGAGCCGGGCGGCGAGCGCCTCAGCCTGGTCGAGAGCGTCGCGTCCAGCGAGGCGCGCTGCTACACGACCGCGGGCTATCTGCAGACCATCGTGTCGGGCCCCGGCGTGTCGGGCTGCGGCAGCAGCTCCCAGGTGTACTCGCGCTTCGACTACACCTACGACGTGCGCGGCAACCGCATGACCGAGCTGTACACGGACGGGCGGGGCGGCACCGCGTACTCCACCTTCGACTACGACGCCTCCGACCGGCTCATCGGCCAGCACCGCGACGACGGCAGCGACGACGTGTACACGCTGCGCTTCTCGGGCGTCCGCGACAGCGAGACCCAGCACCGCCTCCTCCCGCCGCCCGAGGGCGAGACCGAGCCCGTCGACGTGGTGCACACCATCAACTACGCGCTCGACGACGCCGAGAAGCTCAACGGCATCGTCGTCGACGGCGTGCAGGCCACGGTGCAGACCGACCTCGCGGGCCGCACCCACCGCTTCGCCATCAACGGCCTCGACCGCAAGCTCGACTGGGACGCCGCCGGGCGCCTCGTGCGCTCGACCACCACCGACGCCGACGCGAACTTCACCATCGCCAGCCACCGCTACGATCACCTGAACCGGCGCATCGAGACGCTGACCATCGACGACATCACCACCTTCACCTGGGGCCTGAACACGCTCCTCGAGGAGAAGTCGGGCCTCTCCAGCCGCACCTATGCGCGCGTGGGCGATGTGGCCTTGAGCGTCGGCGGCGAGCAACTGATGCACGACGCAGTCGAGAGCGCCGTGGGCCGCGCCTCCGAGACCGGCCTCGTCGCCTCCAGCCGCTTCGACGCCTGGGGCACCTACCTGAGCGGCGCGCCCACCGGCACCGATCCCACGCCCGGCTTCGCCGGCCAGAGCTGGGATCCCAAGTCACAGCTGAGCTACGCGGAGCAGCGCTGGTACGCGCCCGAGCTGGGCCGCTTCTTGTCCGAGGACGCCATCGGCGCCACGCCCGGACGCATCGCCAGCGGCATGGGCCTGGGCGGCTTCGCGTACGCGGGCGGGAACCCGACCAACGTGCGCGACCCGAAGGGCCTCTTCGAGGAGCCCACCCACGGCGCGCTCACGTACTGGATGTCGTACTACGCGGGCTTCACCGAGCCGGAGGCGGCCACCATCGCGCTGGGCGCCGCGGGCGTCGACCACAACCCCGCCACGCTGCCGGCCGACATGTCCCGCCTCGGCATCACCATCCGCAACGGCCTCAACGGCCAGACCACCCACTGGCACTTCGCCGATCCGCGCGAGGCGCTCGACCGCGTGTGGGAGGTCATCTACGAGCGCAACACGCCGTACTACCGCTTCGACGTGCTCATCGACGAGAAGTTCGACGGCTTCGGGCAGAACACGCGCCGCCCCTCCTCGCAGGTCGACCTCTACGCGCTCGGCCGCTCGCTGCACACGCTCGAGGACGTCGGCTTCGAGGACGAGCAGGGTCCGCACATGCGCGGCCTCAATCCGCAGTGGGGCAACTTCGACCTCATCAACAGCGCCATCGAGGCGACCTCGCCCAACGGGCGCACCGGTCACCCCATCTACGTGAACGAGGACGGCACCGTCTCGCAGCCGCGCAACCACACCGCCGACCAGCTCTGGACGAACCCCAAGGCGAACACGCACCTGCTCAGCCGCATCTTCTCCGACGTGATCGTGCCGGCCGCGAAGGTCGTGCACCCGGGCTCGCACGGCGAGCAGAACAAGCCCGACGTCGAGGCGCTGCTGGCGCGCTTCGTCAGCCAGAACACCAAGGAGGGCGTCGAGAAGCTCCTCAAGGAGGCGCCGCCGGGCGCGATGAACTCCTACTGGAACATCATCGAGGAGAACTGCGCGGCCGACGGCACCGGCGACAAGGACTTCCAGGCGCGGCGTGAGCGGCTGGGCAGGCCGCAGCTCGGCTGCGAGTACGCGTGGCAGACCAAGGACATCGACAACTCGGCGCCGGAGAAGTACGGCGGCAGCTGGTGGGGCAAGCAGTGGGATCGCTTCACGGCGACGCCGGTCCCCCTGGGCGACCCGACCAGAGCGCTGCCGGTGATGATCAAGGCGTACTGGGACCGCGCGCATCGCAAGTCGCCTTGAGCGGGCTTCCTCATGTATACGGAGGCCCGCAGGCCGTCCGCCGCTGGGGAGTCGTCTAAGGGCAGGACGCGGGACTTTGAATCCCGCTATCTAGGTTCGAATCCTAGCTCCCCAACCAAGTTC
>JAFEBC010000443.1 GCA_018266095.1 Deltaproteobacteria bacterium | reverse complement strand
GGGCGAAGGTGGACATGCGCGAAAGCGACCTCGTGGGCGAGTGTGGCGCGCCCGTCAGGGAGACGCTTCGTACCACTCGGTGAGCGCGGCACAAAGCGCGTCGATTGGCTGCGATGCGTCATCGACGGCGGTGCGGACGAGGGGCGCGTGCAGGTCGACCGGGAGGGGCGCGTGGAGATCGTCCAGGGCGGGCGCGTCCTTCTTGAACCAGGTGCGCTGGCGCTTGGCGTACTGGCGCGTGCGGGCCGCGAGGGCGAGCTCGGCTTGGGCGAGGGCGTCCGGCGTGCAGCCGGCGTCGAGGGCGGCCTTGGCCTCGGCGTAGCCGATGATGCGGAGGGCCTTCGCGGCCTCGGGGATGCGCGCGATGCGGGAGAGGAGTGTGCGGGTCTCGGAGAGGAGGGGGGCGTTGAATGTGGGGCGTGGCGCGTTGGCGTTTGCGTCGGCGTTGGCGTCGGCGTTGGCGTCGGCGTTGGCGTTGGCGTTGGCGTTGGCGTTTGCGTTGGCGTTTGCGTTGGCGTTTGCGTCGGCGTTCGCGTCTGCGAAGAACGCGTGGGTGCGCCTTTGGATCCGCTCGAACAGCACCTCTCGCGGCGGGTCCAACAGCACCACGCGCGCCCGATGCCGCCCCTGCCCGAAGCGATGCTCCCGCTGGAAGTCCGACATCGTCCGGCCGCTCTGGTGGAGCACCTCCAGGGCGCGCTCGATGCGCACGCGATCCTCGGGCCGGATCCCCTTTGCCGACTCGGGGTCCTTCTCGCGCAGGCGCTCGTACAAGGCGGGCAGGCCCTTCTCGTCCACCTCGGCGCGGAAGGCCGCTCGGAACTCGGGATCGGCACCCGGCGCGTCGACGAGGCCCCGCAGCAACGCACGGATCCACAGGCCAGTCCCGCCCGCGACGATTACGCGCTTCCCGCGCGCTTCGATGTCCGCGATGGCCCGGTCGGCGAGCTGCACGAACGTCGCCGCGTCGAGCTGCGTCTCGGGGTCGGCGATGTCGAGCAGGTGATGCCGCGCGCGCGCCTGCTCGGCCGTGGTGGGCTTGGCCGTGCCCACGTCGAGGCCGCGGTAGCACTGTTGGCTGTCGGCGCTGACGATCTCCGCGTCCAGCCGCTCGGCCAGCGCGCACGCGAGCGCGGTCTTGCCGGACGCGGTCGGCCCCACGAGCACGATGAGCTTGCTCACCGCCCGCCCTCGCGCGGACCCACCACGCCCGCGGCCGCGTGCCGCTGCGGCTGCTCCAGCTTCGTCACCAGGCTCTCGCGCGTGACGCGCAGGCCGTCGCCCTTCTGCACCAGGCCCGCGAGGCGCGCGATGTCGCCGCGCGCGAGCTCATGGAAGGCCGCGTTCGTCTCGCTCGTGTGCGAGGTCACCAGAGCCACCGGCCCGCGGCCCGCGTCGTTGCAGATGAACAGGCGCCGCTTGCCCTTCTCCTCGGGCGGCACGCCGACCACGCGCGCGAGCTCAGGCGGCTCCTGCGCGGCCTCGCGGGCCAGGATGAGCGGCGCGAACGACAGCGTGCGGTCCGCGTGCAGACCCAGCTTGCGAGCGAGCTGCTCCACGTGCGGCGGAGCGTCCCAGGTGCGCTCCACCGTGCACCAATCGCGCGGATGCTCGAGGGCGGGACACGGCTTCTGCGTGAAGCACGGCGCCACGGCCCGCAGTGCGTGGTGCGCGAGCACGCGATCGCGGACCTCGAGGAGCGCCCGGCCCGTCTCCTTGAGCGCCGGCTCCAAGATGACGAGGGCTCCCTGCTCCGCGAGCGACGTCTGCGCGATGTGATCGAACAGGCGCGCCTTCTTCTCGACATCGCCGGGCAGCCCCGAGAGCGCGTTCGCCATCAGCACGAGGTCGAATTGCCCGAGCGGCGGCAGGCCCTGGGACAGGTCGTGCTGAACCGTGCGCAGCGTCGCGCCGCCCAGCGCCTTCGCCTCCGAGAGCGCACCCGCGCTGGCGTCGAGCGACACGGCCTCGGCACGCACACCGCGCGCCTCGAGTGCGTCCAGGAGCGCGATCGCGCCGGGCCCCGGACCGGAGCCGAGATCGAGCACCCGCGCCGTCCGCGAGCGCACCAGCGGCGAGAGCGTCAGCGTCAGCGCGGCCTGCGTCTTCGCGTACGTCTGCGGCCACCACCAGAGCAGATAGGCGCCCAGGTGCGCGCGCTCGTCGTAGGTGGCCGCCTGCGCCAGCGTGCGGTCGCCGACGAGCCCGTGGTGCAGCGCCTCGACCGCGCGGGCCGCGATCGCGAGCTCCGGGTCAGAGAGCGTGTCCGCAGGACCGCCCGGCAGGCGCAAGAGCGCCCGCGCGCGTGCGAGCAGCGCGGGGATCCGCTGGGCGAGCAAGCGCGAGGTCACGGGATGGAAGTAGCAGGCCGGGCCCGGTCGAGAGAAGCGCTCCGTGCGCTACGCCGGCACGGGCAGGCCGAGCAGCAAGAGCCCCGCCGTCAGCTCCTGCGGCAGCGGCGCCTCGCAGGCGATGGTCTTGCCCGTGATCGGATGCGCGAACGACAGCTTGTGCGCGTGCAGCGCCTGCCGCCCGACGGCCGCGGCCGCCTGCTTCACCAGCGACTTCTCGGGCAGCTTCGTCTCGAGCCGCGTGGCCCCGTAGAGCTCGTCGGCCAGCAGCGGATGCCCCGCGTCGGCGAAGTGCGCGCGGATCTGGTGCGTGCGGCCCGTGAGCAGCTCGATGGTCACGAGGCTCGCGCCCAGGTCGACGTCCTTCACGGGCGCCCGCTCACCAAGGCGCGTCCAGCGCGTCACCGCGCGCTTGCCCTCGTTCACCTTGGTCGAGAAGCGCTTGCGATCCGTCGGGTGCCGCCCGTGCAGCGTGTCGAATGTCCCCTGCGGCGCGGCCACGCCGTGCACGATCGCGAGATAGCGCTTGTCCACCTTGCGCCCCGCGAACTGCTCTTGCAGCCCGCGCAGCACCGGCTCCGACTTCGCCACCACCAGGCACCCGCTCGTGTCCTTGTCGAGCCGGTGCACGATCCCGGGCCGCAGCTCACCGCCGATGCCCGCGAGGTCCGCGATCTCGGCCAGGAGCCCATGCACCAGCGTCGTCTGCGGCTCGCCCGCGCCCGGATGCACCGAGAGGCCCGCGGGCTTGTCGATGACCACGAGGTGCTGGTCCTCGAAGAGCTTCTTCAGTCCAATCTGCACCGGCGTGAGCTTCGGCTCGGCCACCACCGGCAGCCGCACCTCGACCTGAAGGCCCGCTTTCGGCCGCTCGGCGCTCTTCACCACCACGCCGCCCACGCGCACGAAGCCGTCATCCACGAGCTGCTGCACCCGCGCCCGCGACAGCTCCGGCAACGCCAGCGCCACCAGCTTGTCCAGCCGGTCGCCCGCTTGGCCCTCTGTGATGGTGAAGGTGCGCGTGTCTGCGATCTCACGCGCCTGGGCGGCCTCCCGCTTGGTGGCCTCCCGGAGCTCGCGCTGCTTGCGCGAGGGCTTGCCGCGCGGACTCACCAGATCTTCGACTTGATGTGGCCCTTGCGCGCCAGGATGACGTCAACCAGCGCGCGGTCGAAGAAGTTCGTCTTCTCGACCAGCGTCGGCGCCACGCGGCTCGCGTAGTGCGCGCGGCCCTCTTCGATCTCTTCCTTGAGGATGTCGAAGAAGGAGTCGTTCTCGATGCCTTCCTTGATCTTCGCCTCGTTGTAGAGCGAGAGGTCGCTGGCGATGGCGCGCGCGAGGCGGTTGGCGGCTTCGGGGGTGTCGATCAGCGTCGGCATGGGGCGCACTGTAGCAAGAGTGCAATTTGACGTCACGAAACCGGCGACCAGGGCCTGCATCGGGGTCGCGTCCGCACCTTTCCGCACACGACCCTGCTGCTTTCGCACGGAAATCCGCTTCAGCCCGCCGATTTCGGGTCCGATTCCTGACAGTTGCACCGTCACGACCGTGTACCTTTCCGGTACGACGTTCGGAGGACCGCATGCACCGCTGGCTCGCTCTCCTGCTCTGCCTCGCCGCGCCCGCGCAGGCCGGGCTGATGTTGGCCGAGAAAAACCCAGTGAAGTCCCTGGCGTTCCACAAGTCGGCCGTGCACGCCCTGGCGTATTCGAGCGACGGCAAGCTGCTCGCG
>JAFEBC010000442.1 GCA_018266095.1 Deltaproteobacteria bacterium | reverse complement strand
TTCAAGGCGCCAGACGGGTATCAGGACATGTCGGCGATGATGAAGCAGCACATGGGCGGCATGGGCGGGCCCGGCATGGGTGGCCCAGGCATGAGCGGCGCCGGCATGGGCCGTCCTGGTGCGCCGGGCGGGCCGGGAGCCGTGGTGGTGCCCCCCGCGCAGCCCCCCGCTTCATCTGCTCCGAAGGAGTAGCGAGAAGCCGTAGCCATCAGGAACGAGCTACCCCATCCCCAGGACCAAGAGCCGGGCGTGGTCCGGGGGAGGGGTTCGCGCGCAGTTCACGCGAGGGCGCACCTCACCGGCGATGGAAGCAAAACGCCCGCTGAAAGCGGGCGTCGGTCAGGCCGAAGCGTGCATGTCCGAGCACGGACCCCTCCCCCGGAGCGCGCCCGGCGGACGCCAGCTAATGCGGCTGCGAGCTGTTCGCGCCCGCGGGCGCATCGATGCCCAGCAGCTCGACCGTGAACACCAGCGTGGCGCCGCCAGGGATGCCGGGGCGGCCGCGGTCACCGTACGCGATCGACGCGGGGCAGATGAGCTGGGCCTTCTCGCCGACCTTCATCATGCCCAGGCCCTCGGTCCAGCAGGCGACCACCTGGTTCAGGGCGAAGTTCGCGGGCTGGCCGGGCTTGCTCGAGTCGAACGGCTTGCCGTCGATGAAGGTGCCCGCGTAGTTCACGCTCACGCGGTCGGTCGGCTTGGGCTGCGCGCCGGTGCCGGGCGAGAGGCTCTTGAAGATGAGGCCGCTGGCCGTCACCTTGGCGCCCGGCTCCTTGGCCTTCTTGGCCATGAAGTCCTTGGCGGCGGCCTTCTCCTTCTCGGCGGCGGCGGCGGCGCGCGTCTGGCCGAGGGCCTGCACCTTGGGGCCCCACTCCTGGATCTCGGTCAGCTTCTTGTTGCCGAGGACGGAGTCCTCCATGCCCTTCTTGACCGTCTCCAGCTCCTTCTTGGTGAGCGAGAAGGGCTTCAAGCTGTCGCCGACCATCAGGCCGAGCGTGTAGAGCGTCTTCTCCTCGTCGGTCTTGGGCGCACCTTCGGCGCGAGCGGCGAGCGGCAGGAGGAGCGCGAGGGCGGCGAGCGACGTGCGGAGAGTCATGAGGTGGAGTCCTTGGCTGCGTGTGAGGGCGCGCACTCTCGCATGAAACGCGCGGCAAGTGGCGGCGACGAAGGTCGCGCCCATCCGTTTGAGCCAAAACAGAGTTGGAATGACCCTAGCGCCGGTCCTGCGTCACCGCGATGAGCAGCGTGCCCGCCTCGGGCTTGCGCGGGTCCACGTGGTACCCGCCCACGAGCAGCGTGCGGCCCTGGGCGATGCTGTAGTCGGTGGCGAGGCGCTGTGCGTTGGCCGGCTGCGAGCCGACGACCATCAGGCGCACCTGGATGCGGCCGTCGGGGACCACGCGCAGAGGCTCGACGCGCAGGCTGCGGCCGCCCGGCAGCTCCATCAGCCCCGGCGACTGGAAGTCGAGCTCGAAGGTCTGCTCGTCGACGAGGCGATAGCCCTTGTAGGCGAACTGGTTGGCGAACGCGCGCACGTCGCCGTCGATGGCCGTGAGCCGGCCGTCGATCTCGAGCGGGGCGCCCTCGTCCTTGGCGCGGGTGGCGGCGATGGCGCGCACGGTGATGCGCACGCGCTGCACGGCGATGGCGGCCGGGCCCTGCAGGGGATTCATCGAGGGAGAATCGAGCGGCTCAGGCTGGCCGCGCTGCGGTCCCTCCGGCAGACGCGACGGCGAGCCGGGCGGCGGCGGGACGGCCTGCGCGCCATCGGGCGCGACGAAGCGCATCTGGCGGCCCTCGGCCTGGGCACCGCGGGGGACCGGCGTGAGCTGTCGCTGCACCTGCTGCGGCGCGGGCGGCACCGGCTTGTCGGCAGGCGGCGGCGTGGCCCCGTCGGCGAGCGCGCCGAAGGACCCGAGCAGGATCGCCACCAGAGGGAACATCCGAATCGTCACTGAGCGTCCTCGTTGACCCAGATGACCGTGGTGTCGTGGCCGTCGAGGTCGAGCACGGCGCTGGAGCCGCCCTGCACATCGAGCGCGTCCACGGCGGCATAGAGCGGCGCCTGCACCTGCGCCTGCGCCGCCATCTGACCCGACACCGGCTCGCCCACCTGGGGCTTGTGGATGGTGACCGCGAGGAGCAGGCACGCGGCCGCAGCGAAGCCGCCCATCGAGGCCACGAGCTGCGGGCGCCGCGCGGTCCACAGCTCGGAGAGCCGCGCGCCGACCACGGCGACTCCGCGCGGACGCGACTGGTCGCGGGCGACGGCCTGCATCACCCGCGAGGAGAAGTTGGTCAGATCGAGCTCGGCGACCCGCTCGTCCGCGAAGCGCTTCAGCGCCTCCGACTGGACCAGCAAGCGGGCCTTGCGCGCGGTGCAGCGGGCGCACGAGGCGAGGTGCTCGGCGAGGCGCAGGTCCTCCTCGGGAGGCAGCTCCAGGTCGATCGAGGCCGAGAGGAGCCGCACGAACGGCACGCAGGCCGGATCGGCTTTCCCGGTGGGCGCGGCATCGGTCACGATGGACAGATAGGGGGGACGGCGCACGGTCATGTCGCGTCCTCCTCTTCGCCCTCGTCGGCGCGCGGCGCGTCGCTGCCCAGGTACTCGCGCAGCATGCGCTGCATCTTGAGGCGAGCGTGGAACAGTCGGCTCATCACCGTGCCCTTGCGGATGCCCAACACCTGCGACAACTCCTCATAGCTCAAGCCGTCGATCTCGCGCAGCAAGAGGATGCTCTTGTGCTTCTCGGGGAGCTGCTGCAGGGCGTTGTCGAGCTGGTCCTTGAGCTCGTTGTTGAGCGTGCTCTTCTGCGGCCCGGCCAGGACGTGCGACGGCGGGTCCAGCGCGGCCTCGAGCTCGTCGCCGGCGTCTTCCAGGTCGACCATCGGGCGGCGGCCGCGGCGGCGGGCGGCGTCGAGGCAGAGGTTTGACGCGATGCGAAACGTCCAGGTGTAGAACGAGGAGTCGCCCTTGAAGCTGGGCAGGAACCGATGGACGCGCACGAAGGTTTCCTGTGCGATATCCATGGCTTCGTCCGGATCCTTGAGCATCGACAGCGCGAGCTGGACCACGCGGCGCTGGTAGCGCTGGACGAGCAGCTCGAAGGCCCGCGCGTCGCCCTTCTGGGCCTTGGCGACGAGGGCGTTGTCCTCGAGCGACGCCGCCGAGGGCTGGGCCGGCTTCTCTGGGGGCTGGCTCGTCGGCACACCCTCCGCGCGCACGACCGAGAGCTTCTGGCCGCTGACGCGCTGCACGGGCAGCGTAACACGGGCGGAGAGACGGGCGTTTCTGGCTCGGGAGGAGAGCATCGCGATCCCTCGGACGATCCCAGGCCCGAGGATCTTCAATCCCGGAATTCCCCGGTGGGGCGGTCGGTTGCGATCGGGCAGCGGTCCGGGGCGGATCCCCGCTAGACTGCGATGCCCTGGTCCGTTCGCCGTTCGAGAGGATGCCGCCGTCGTGGTCCCGCCTGAACCTGCGCAGTCCCGAGAGGACGCACCCGTCGCCGAGCTGGTCGCGCCGCGGGAGGAGCGGCTGCGGGCGCTGATCGTCCAGGGCGAGAAGGCGCAAGCCGAGGTCGAGCGCGTCCTGGAGCGGGCGCTGTCCCGGGCGCGGACCTTGGCGCTGGGGCGGCTCACGGGCGTGGCCCTGACCGGCGTGTGGCTCTCGTTCGCGGGCGCGGCGCTGCTCGCGGCGCAGGGCGGCGCGCTGCCGGGGCGGATCCTGCTCGCGGTGCTGACGGTGGCCACGCTGGCGGTGACGCTGGTGTTCCAGCGCAGGAGTCCGCTGCAGCGGGCGACGCAGAGGGCGCAGGGCAAGGTCGGGCTGGCGAAGGTGCTCTGCGCTCCGGCGCTGGGGGCGCACTCGGGCGGCTCCGAGCTGCTCTCGTCTGTGGAGCTGACGGCGCGGCCTCCGGAGGGGGTGTCGCTGGAGCTGCTCTCGCTCCTGCACCAGCGGGCGGCGGCCCGGGCGAAGGCTCTCCCGTTGCACGTCGCGCTCCCGGCGAACGCGCTGACGCGGCCGTGGCTGGCGGCGCTGCTCGGCTTCATGGTGCTGATCGGCCTCATCTTCGCGGCGCCCAAGCGGATGGCGGCGGGGGCGGCGCGCCTGTGGGGCGGCGATGAGGCAGCGGCGCTGGTCGAGGCCGAGCCGATCGCGGGCGACCTGGCGATCACGTACCTGTATCCGCAGTACACGGGCCTGCCGCCCCGGACCGAGGAGGGCACGGCGGGCGAGCTCAAGGGGCCCAAGGGCACCGAGGTGCGGATGACGGCGCGGGCGGATCGCGACGTCCTCGGCGCCTTCGCGGTCGTGAACGGGGCGGCGCAGAAGCTGGAGACCTCGGGCAAGGGCGGGCGGCAGCTCTCGGGCGGGTTCACGCTCGCGACCTCGGGCAGGTGGCACCTGCGCTACACGGACGCGAAGGGCCGCACGGTGGCGGAGGGGCCGGACGCGCCGCTGGAGGTGACGCCGGACGGGCCGCCGCAGATCACCATCGAGGAGCCGGCCAAGTCGGAGATCGAGGTCGATCCGCAGGGCAAGCTCGTCCTCCAGTGGTCGGCGAATGACGACTACGGCCTGACGGCGGCGCGGCTGGTGCTGCAGCGGGCGGGCGCGGCCGAGGAGCGCATCCCCTTGCAGTCGCCGCCGGAGGGCGCGCGGGCCAAGAAGATGCGCGGCGCGTACACTTGGGAGCTGTCGAGCCTCTCCCTGCGCGCG
This sequence comes from Deltaproteobacteria bacterium, assembly GCA_018266095.1. GTDB lineage: Bacteria > Myxococcota > Myxococcia > Myxococcales > 40CM-4-68-19 > CAIWCD01. Next base: position 6,831 of record JAFEBC010000442.1, on the reverse strand, counting down.
GGCGACAAGGTGGGCTTCTATCTGGAGGCGCTGGACAACGACGCCATCGACGGGCCGCAGAAGGGCGTGTCGGGAACGCACGTGATCAAGGTGTTCTCGGCGGCTGAGCACCACCGCGAGGCGCTCCTGCAGGCGCAGGCGCTCTGGGAGCGGATGATCTCGCTCCTCGCCGACCGGCTGGAGGAGACGCAGACGGCGGTGCCGCAGCAGGAGGAGCCCGCCAAGGCCTGGTACGACCAGCGGCTCATGCGCGATCGCGAGGGGCAGCAGCTCGTGAGCGATCTGTCGATCACGGGGGCGAAGCTCATCAAGGACAAGCTGGCGCCCAAGGAGCTGGGCCGGGCGCTGCGCAACCTCGCCATCGGCTTGAACCCGCTGGTGGCGCGCACGGCCATCGCGCGGGTGCCGCTGCAGCACGGGGCCAACGGGCGCGACGGCGCGGTGCGGATCCTGGCCACGGCCATCGGCAACGAGGTGCGCGAGCTGGAGAAGGGCGTGCTGTACCTCGCCGACCTGCTGGACAAGGCGCGGCTCGACGATCTGAAGGAGCTGCAGAAGGACCTGGCGGCGTCGCGGCGCGAGCTGATGCGGCTGGCCGAGCAGCTTCGCAAGGCGCCGGATGAGGCCACCAAGCAGAAGATCCTGGCGGAGGTGGAGCGCATCCGCGAGCGCATGCAGGACCTGATGCAGCGCATGGGCGAGATGGCCAAGGGCATCCAGGACGAGCACCTGAACCGCGAGGCGATGGAGAACGTGCAGAAGGAGCAGGACGTGGGGTCGCAGATGGCCGACGTCCAGAAGAAGCTCCAGGCGGGGAAGATCGACGAGGCCCTGAAGAGCATCGATGAGCTCGCGCGGCAGATGGAGAAGCTGGAGAAGAGCCTGAACCAGCAGGCCGACGAGTCGATGGAGCAGAAGTACTCGGAGGAGACGCGCAAGCTCTCGGAGGCGAAGGAGGAGCTCTCAAGGCTCAAGGACCGCGAGGAGAAGCTGCAGCAGCGGACCTCGCAACTGCGAAGGTCGCAGCGGGAGCGCGCGCAGAAGAAGTTCGAGCAGCGCGGCGGCAAGGAGCTGGCCCGGAAGCTGATGGGGAAGGTCGAGCAGGCCAAGAAGCAGATCGCGCAGCTCGACCCGTCGACGATGGAGCAGACGGGGCTCGACGAGCAGATGGAGATCCTGCAGGGGCGCACCGAGGATCTGCAGCGGGCGCTGCAGGCGGGTGACTTCGAGGAGGCGCGCGATCAGGCGGACCGGGCCGAGCGGGCGAGCCGGAGCGTGGCGTCGCGGCTGGCCTTGGAGGAGCAGGTGCAGCAGGGGCGGTTCGGCTCGATGAGCCGCGATCCGGTGGCGCTGCGCAAGTCGCAGCAGGCCGCGCAGGGGGCGATGGAGCCGCTGTCCGAGGTGGCGCGAGAGCTGCAGAACTCGCTGCCGCGCGAGGGCCAGGGGATGACGCCCGAGGAGCAGCGCGAGATGGACGCGCAGGCGCAGGAGCAAGGGAGCATCAAGGAGGGCTTCGAGGGCGTGCGGCAGAAGCTGTCGGAGGTGGGCAAGAAGGTGCCGATCTTCACGCCGCAGCACGAGCAGACGCTGCGCGAGTCGGCCGAGGGCATGGAGCGCGCGCAGGAGAGGCTGTCCGAGCACGAGACGCGCGGCGGGCAGGCGGGCGAGGAGCAGGCGCTGGAGAAGATGGGCCAGTTCGAGAAGGCGATGGAGGAGCTGGCCAAGAACGGGCAGGGCGGGAAGGGCGGGATGCCGATCCCCTGGGGCGAGCCGGGCGGCAACGAGTCGGGCGACGGCGACAACGAGGGCGGCGACGAGGTGAACCGCGAGAAGGTGCAGATCCCCGACGCGGAGAGCGGGCGGCCGCAGGAGTTCAGGAAGAAGCTGCTCGACGCCATGAAGCAGCCGCCGCCGGAGCGCTTCAAGGAGCGGGTGAAGCAGTATTACGAGGAGCTGGTGAAGTGACGCGCGCGCTCGCGATCGGCCTCCTCGTCGGCTGCGCGCTCTCGGGCGTGCCGCTGCGCGCGGCGCGGGCCGCGGAGCCTGTCGAGCTCAAGACGCTCATCGAGAAGGCGCTCAACGAGATCGAGGCCTGGGACACCGAGGGCGCGACGCGGGCGCTGGAGGAGCTGCTCGCGCAGTACCCGGAGGCGCCGGAGACGGCGTGGATCCGCGGGAAGGTCCTCTTCGAGCAGGGGCGCTATCGCGAGGCGGTGGCGGCGTTCGAGGACGCCAAGAAGAAGAGCGGCGGGACGAGCCCGGTGCTGGAGGCCGACCGCAAGCTGGCCGAGGCGGCGCTGGACGAGACCATGAACGGCGCGGTGCTGGAGAGCGCGCACTTCGTGGCCATCGCCAAGGATCCGAAGGACAAGCTCTTGCTGCCGTGGGCCATCGACGGGCTCGAGGCGGCGTACGCGGCGCTCACCAAGGACCTGGGGTACGAGCCGCCCACCAAGGTGCGGCTCGAGGTGTACGACAGCCCCAAGGCGCTCGCGCACGTGTCGACGCTCACCGTCGCGGAGATCAAGGCCTCGGGGACCATCGCGCTCTGCAAGTACAACCGCCTGATGGTGACGACGCCGCGGGCGCTCTTGCGCGGGTATCCGTGGATGGACACGCTGGCGCACGAGTTCACGCACTTCCTCGTGACCAAGAAGGGGCACAACAAGGTGCCCATCTGGCTGCAGGAGGGGCTGGCCAAGTTCCTGGAGACGCGCTGGCGCGGGCCGCCGGGGCTGGCGATCGACGAGTTCCAGGCCGTGCTGCTGGAGAAGGCGGCCAAGGCGAAGGACCTCATCACCTTCGCGCAGATGTACCCGTCGATGGCCAAGCTGCCGACGCAGGAGAAGACGGCGCTGGCGTTCGCGGAGGTCGAGTCGGCGATGCGCATGCTCTACGCGCGCGGCGGGCAGCAGGCGCTGACGGAGCTGGTGGCGGCGATGGCGGCGGGGTTCTCGGACGAGGCCGCGGTGGCGCAGGCGTACGGGAAGTCGTTCGCGCAGTTCGAGGCCGACTGGCACGCGGAGATCCTGAAGCCGCGCGTGAAGCGGCCGGCGGTGGCGGCGCCCGAGAAGAAGCTCGTGTTCAAGGACGACGCGAAGGCCAAGGACGAGTCGCCGGTGCCGCAGCTCAAGGAGAGCCGGGCGCAGTCGGCGGCGCGGCTGGGGAACCTCTTCTTCGAGCGGCAGCGCTGGCAGCCGGCGGCGCTGGAGTACGGCAAGGCGCGGACGCTGTTGCGGGAGGAGGATCCGGTCCTGGGCCGGCGCTACGCGTTCGCGCAGCTCAAGCTGAAGAAGCCCATCGAGGCCTCGGAGGCGCTCTCGCGCGTGGTCGAGCGCGACCCGGGCGACGCGGCGGCGCAGGTGCTCTACGGGCAGGCGCTGTTCCTCCTGCAGCAATATCCGGAGTCGAAGAAGGCGTATCTCGCGGCCATCGCGCTCGACCCGTTCGATCCGGTGTTGCAGACGGGCTTGCACGAGCTCGGACAAGCGACGAAGGATGCCGGGCTCATCGAGCGGTCGACGGACGCGATCTATCTCTTGGCGGGACGCGAGCGGCCGGCGCCGGCGCAAGCGGACGCGGGGGTGCAGTGAAGTGGAAAGGGACACCATGAGTGAGCAGGTGACGGGCGCGACCGCGCCCAACATGCAGTCGACGCAGTCGTCGCAGGCGCCGCAGACGCAGAATGGCGCGGCCGGCCAGGCGGCCTACGCGGGCGCGACGGACGCCGAGCTGGTCAGCGAGCTGTCGAAGGCGCGCAAGGCCATCGCGGCGGAGATCGGCAAGCGGGTCGTGGGCCAGACGGCCGTGGTCGATCAGCTCCTGTGCGCCTTGTTCTCGCGCGGGCACTGCCTGTTCGTGGGCGTGCCGGGTCTGGCGAAGACGCTCTTGATCTCGACGCTGGCGGAGTCGCTCTCGCTCTCGTTCAACCGCATCCAGTTCACGCCGGACCTGATGCCCTCGGACATCACGGGCACCGACGTGCTCGAGGAGGATCACACCACGGGGCGGCGCGTGTTCCGCTTCGTGCAGGGGCCGGTGTTCGCGAACGTGCTCCTCGCCGACGAGATCAACCGCACGCCGCCCAAGACGCAGGCGGCCCTCTTGCAAGCCATGCAGGAGAAGCGCGTGACCGCAGGCGGGCGCACGTTCGAGCTGCCTGAGCCGTTCCTCGTGTTCGCGACGCAGAACCCCATCGAGCAGGAGGGCACGTATCCGCTGCCCGAGGCGCAGCTCGACCGCTTCATGTTCATGGTGGACGTCGGCTATCCGAGCGAGGCCGAGGAGCTCGAGATCGTGCGGCAGACCACCACGGGCGCGCAGAAGGCGCTCTCGCACGTGCTGACGCCTGCGCAGATCCGCGCGCTGCAAGAGCTCGTCTTGCGCGTGCCGGCGGCGGACCACGTGATCGCGGCGGCGGTGCAGCTCGTGCGCAAGACGCGGCCGGAGGCGGCGGGGAAGGGCAAGGATGATCCCGTGTCGCAGTTCGTGAGCTGGGGCGCGGGGCCGCGCGCGTCGCAGGCGCTCATCCTGGGCGCGAAGGCGCGGGCGGCGCTCGATGGGCGTCCGGCGGCCACGGTGGATGACGTGCGCGCGCTGGCCGAGCCGGTGCTGCGTCACCGCGTGCTGACGAACTTCCACGCCGAGGCCGAGGGCGTGGACTCGCGGCAGGTCATCGAGCAGCTCGTGCGGACGATCGCGTAGCGGGCGGAGAGAGATCCGACTCTGATGACGCTCGATCCGCAGCTTCTGGCACGCCTGGGGCCCTTGCAGATCCGCGCGCGCGCGGTGATGGAGGGCGTCTTGTCGGGCCTGCACCAGAGCAAGCTGCACGGGCAGTCGGTGGAGTTCTCGGAGCACAAGGAGTACGCGCCCGGGGACGAGATCAAGCACATCGATTGGCGCGCGTACGCCAAGCTGGACAAGCACTACGTGAAGCGGTTCGAGATGGAGACGAACCTGCGCGCGCTGCTCGTGGTCGACGCGTCGGGGTCGATGGCGTACGGGCGCGGGGCGATGAAGAAGCTCGATTACGCCAAGGTCTGCGCGGGCGCGCTGGCGGCGCTCTTGTCGCGGCAGGGCGATCAGGTCGGCCTCGTGCTCGCGGGCGTGTCGCCGGAGGCCAAGACGCAGTTCGCCGAGGGCGTGCGCAGCTTCCTGCCGTTCTCGGCCGCGCACTCACACGTGCAGGAGATGTTGCGGCAGCTCGAGGTGACCGAAGGGACGGGGCCCACGCGCTTTGCCCAGGCGCTCGACTTCGCTGCAGAGAAAGCGGGGCGGCGCGCGCTGGTGGTGGCGCTGGGCGACCTCTTCGACACCGAGGCCGTGCCGGCCCTGAAGCGGCTGCGGTCGCGGCGGCACGACGTGCTGTGCCTGCACGTGCTCGACCGCGAGGAGCTGGAGTTCCCCTTCGACGACCCGACGCGCTTTCTCTCGATGGAGGACGACCAGCAGATCGACGCGCAGCCGCGGCAGATCCGCGAGAGTTACCTCTCCGAGCTCAAGCGCTTCCTCGAGGAGACGCGGCGCGAGCTGGGCCGCGCGGACGTCGAGTACGAGCTCGTGGCCTCCGATGAAGCGCCCGATCGCGTGCTGCTGCGTGTGCTGCGGCGGCGCGAAGGCGGCGCGAAGGGGAGCCGTTAGATGCTGCAGTTCGCGCATCCTGCGTACCTGTGGGGCGCGCTCGCGGTGTCGGTGCCGATCCTCGTGCACCTCTTCAACCGGCGGCGCCCGCGGCCCCTGCCGTTCGGGGCCATCGAGTTCGTGCTGCGCTCGCAGAAGCAGAAGTCGCGCAAGCTGCGGCTGCGTCAGCTCATCCTGCTCGCGCTCCGCTGCCTGCTCGTGCTCGGCGTGGCGCTCGCGCTGGCGCGGCCGTCGATCGTGCCCAAGGACGCGCAGGCCGCGACGCTCCTGGGTCCGCAGGCGACGGCGCTGGTGCTCGATGCCTCGCTCTCGATGCGGGCGCACGACGGCGATCAGGTCCTCTTCGAGAGCGCGCGCGCGGAGGCCTTGGCGGCGCTCGATCACCTGATGCCGGAGGAGCCGGCCACGGCGGTCATCTGCGCGGGCACGCAGGGCGCGCAGGGGCAGATCGCGGCGCCCTCGTTCGATCGCGTGGCCGTGCGGCGGCAGCTCTCGCAGGCGCAGGCCGGGTTCGTGGCGGGCGATCTGACCGCGTGCCTCACGCAGGCGGCCAAGGCGCTGGCGGCGAGCCCGGTGCCCGGCAAGCGCATCATTGCCTTCAGTGATCTCGCTGCGCACGGCTTCCGCCTGAGCGCGCCGCCGCCGCTCGTGCCGGCCTCGCCGGAGGCTCCCGAGGGCAAGGGCGTGCGGCCGAACGTGGTGCTGGTCGATGCCACGCGCCAGCACGAGCTGCCGAATGTGTCGGTGACGGGCGTGTCGGTCCAGCCCGCGCCGCGCCTGGGGCCGCGCGGGTACGAGGTGTCGGCGCTCATCTCGAACTTCTCCACGCAGGCGCTCTCGGGCGCGCAGGTGGTGCTGCGCATCGGTGGCCAGGTGGTGGCCAAGGGCTTCGTGGACCTGCCCGCGCACGGGAGCGCGAAGAAGACGCTGGGCGCGCTCCTGCCGCCGGGCCTGCAGGCGGGGCGCATCGAGCTGACGCCGCGCGCCGAGAGCGGGCTCGACGACGACGACGGGCAGGACTTCCTCGTGCAGGTGCCGCGCGATCTGAAGGTGCTGATCGTGGACGGCGCGCCCGCATCCCTCCGCACACGAGACGAAGCGTGGTTCGTCGAGGCCGCGCTCGCGCCGCAGCGGTCCGCGGGCCGCATGATCCCGACGGTGCTCGACGCGGGCGCCGTCGAGGGCAAG
>JAFEBC010000441.1 GCA_018266095.1 Deltaproteobacteria bacterium | reverse complement strand
TCGGCTTGGCTCTGCAACAGGCACAACATCAGGATCGCGAACGACGGCATCGAGTAGCGCACCGAGCTGTCGATGAAGCTGCGCGCCGTCCCGCCGATGGCCAGGATGAACGGCAGCAGCGCCGCCAGGTACATCCCCGAGCGCCGCTTGAGGCCCGTGGGCGTGTAGCGCAGCTCGCGGAGCACCAGCGCGAAGAAGAACCCGAACAGGAGCGCGCGCGACGGCTTGCCCACCGAGGTGGTCAGGTCCTCGTGGCCCAGGTGCGGCAGCCAGCTCTGCAGCCGGAAGAACACGAGCCAATCGGGCCGGTTGTTCCACGCCAGCTCCTGGAGCTGCCGGTACAGATCCCAGCGCCCGAACTTCACCTGGCAGTACGCGAAGAACCCCAGCGTGCCGAGCGACGTCAGCCCCGCGGTGACCCATGTCCAGCCCCACGCGCGCAAGGTCGACCTGCGGCCCGGCGCCTCGCGGCCCCAGCGCTGCAGCACCGGCACGATGGCGAGCGGCAAGCCCACCACGCGCGAGGCCGACATCCACAGGCCCGACAGCCCCGCGAGCAGCGCGTCCCGGCCCGCGAGCGGCCCCGCGCCCCGCCCGCCGTTCGTCTCCCCGCGCTCGCCGAACCACAGCATCCCCAAGAGGCCCGCCAGGTACATCGACTCCGAGTAGCCCGCGACCAGCACGTACGCGGCCGGGTGCGCGAACACCGCGAGGCCGCCCAGCACCTGCGCCTGCAGCGGCACGCCCCAGCGCGAAAGCAGGCCGAAGAAGAGGACCCAGAACACCAGCGCCAGTCCCTGCGCCACCACGAGCTGGCTCGGGTCCGCCGCCAGCCCCGTCAGCATCACCGCGCGCGTCGCCAGCGGCAGGCCCGGGAAGTGCGACACGTTCGACCGCAGCTCGTGCACGTCGGCGGGTCGGATGGGCCGCGCGCTCAGGTGGTAGCCCTCCTGGGCGATGGACAGATAGTGCCCGCTGTCCCACGCGTTGAGCCGCAGCCACGTGCCCGCGAGCGTCGCCTGCTGCGCGCACGCCATCGCCACCACGAGCTGCGCGAGCGTGAACAGCGCGCCCAGCGCCAGCGGCCGCATGAACCATCGGCGCGTCGGGTTCGGCATCGGCATGCGTCAGAACATGAAGCGTCTGAGGCTCACGTTGAGCAGCATCCCCACGCCGAGCAGGTCCACCACCACGCTGGTGCCGCCATAGCTGAAGAGCGGCAGCGGCACGCCCACCACCGGCAGCACGCCGATGACCATCCCGATGTTGATGAACGCGTGCCAGAAGAACAGCGAGGCCACGCCGATGCAGAGGAAGCTCCCGAACTTGTCGCGCGCGTTCGCGGCCACGTCGAGCGCCGCCAGCACCAGGAACGTGTAGAGCGCCACCAGCACGAAGCAGGCCACGAAGCCGTGCTCCTCCGCCCAGACCGAGAAGATGAAGTCCGTGTGCTGCTCGGGCAGGAACCGAAGCTGGTTCTGCGTGCCTTCGCCCCAGCCCTTGCCGCTCCACTGTCCGCTGCCGACCGCGATGATGGACTGGATCGAGTGGTAGCCCTTGGTCTTCGCGAACGCCTGCGGGTCGAGGAAGGTCCAGATGCGGTCCTTCTGGTACTGCTTCAAGAACTTGTTCCACGCCACCACCACGATCACCACCGAGCCCGCGGCGAGCATGAGCAGATCGCGCAGCCGCACCTTGGCGAAGAGCACCATGGTGAAGGCGATGAACAGCGTCACGAGCGCGGTGCCGAGGTCCGGCTGCTTCATCACCAGCACGATGGGGATGAGCGCGAAGAGCGCAGGGAAGAACAGGTCGCGCAGCCGGTAGTGGCCTTGCCGCACGCCCGTTTCATCTCTGGAGAACCAGCGCGCGAGCAAGAGGATGATGGCGATCTTGAGCAGCTCGCTCGGCTGCAGTTGGAAGCGCCCGATGGCGAGCCAGCGCCGCGCGCCCAGCACCTTCTTGCCCGCGACCACCACGCCCAGGAGCAAGAGCACCGTGCCGCCGTACGCGGGCCAGGCCAAGGTCGACAGCCAGCGATAGTCGACGAAGAGCGACACCGTGATCGCGATCGCGCCGATGACCATCGCCACCGCCTGCGCGTGCCACAGCGGCGTCGCGGCGTTGCGGGTGGCGGAGATGAGGTTGATCACGCCGAGCGTGCAGATGATCGCCGTGGAGACGATGAGCGGCAGGTGCAGCTTGTCGAGCTTGTTCTCGGAGGCGCTGGTGCCCAGAGGCATGTCAGTTGCTCCTCTGCGCTTCCGGCTGGGCCGGCGCGCTCTCCTGCGGCGGCAGGGCCTCGGGAGGCTCCGGCGTGTCGCTCGGCGGCGCGGGCGGCTCGGGAGAGGCCGCCGGACCAGGCGCTGGGGTCGGGGCCGGCGCGGGCGTCGGGGGCGGCCCGCGCATCACCAGCGGCGCCTGCACGGGCGAGAGGGTCGAGGTCAACACCGGAATCGGCTTGCCCTCGAGCGCCAGCTTCTGCGCGGCCTCGTCGTCCTCCTTCTTGAGCTTGAAGTAGCCCTCGATGATCTTGGCCGCCGTCGGCGCCGCGGCCGATGCGCCCCAGCCGCCGTGCTCGTTGATCACCGCCACCACGATCTCCGGATCGGCCGCGGGCGCGTACGACACGAACCAGGCGTGGTCGCGCGAGAGGAACGCCTGCTCCTCGGGCTTGAGCTTCTGCCGGGCACCCAGCGCCACCACCTGCGCGGTGCCCGTCTTGCCCGCGAACGACACCTCCTGCGAGCGCACGCCGTACGCCGTGCCGCCCGGCGACGACACCACCGCCAGCAGACCGGCGCGCACCGTGTCGAGCGTGCCCGGCTTGAACTCCAGCTTGCGCTCGATGAGCGGCGGGAACTCCTTCACCGTCTGCCCGTCCCAGGTCTCGATGCGCCGCACGAGCTGCGGCCGGAACACCGTCCCGCCATTGGCGATGGCCGCGTACGCCACCGCCTGCTGCAGCGGCGTCACGTTCACGTCGCCCTGGCCGATGCTCGCGTTCACCGCGAAGCCCTTGGTGTAAGCGCCGTACGTCTTCACGATCGACTCGGTGTCCGGGATGATGCCGCCGTTCTCGCGCCCCAGGTCGAGATTGGTCGGCGCGCCGTACCCGAGCTGCCGCGCCATGTCCGCGATCGGCTCGATGCCCAGCCGCTCGCCCAGCGCATAGAAGTACACGTCGCACGAGAACTGCAGCCCGCGCTTCAGGTCCATGGGCCCGTGCCCGCTCGGCTTGTCGCAGCGCCAGGTGTGGTTCCCCATGGTGAAGCGCCCCGGACAGTTCACGATCCCCGACGGCGTGATCACGCCCCTCTCCAGCGCCGCCATGCCCACCACCGGCTTGAAGGTCGAGCCCGGGTGGTAGTTCTCGTTCATGGCCCGGTTGATGAGCGGCTTGAGCGGGTCCTCGTTGAGCGCCGTCATCTCCGCGCGCGAGATGCGCAGGCTCATCTTGTTCGGGTCGTACGAGGGCCGCGACACCATCGCCAGCACGAAGCCCGTCTTGGCCTCCATCACCACCACCGCGCCCGCGCGCCCCGGGAACGCCTGGTCCGCGAGCTCCTGCAGCCGGTTGTCGATGGAGAGCACGAGCGTGTTCCCCGGCTTGGAGGGCACGAGCCGCTCGTCCTCCGGGATGAGCAGTTGGTTCGCCTGCTCGTCGAGGCGCCGGCCCTGCGCGTCGACGGCCACGTTCTCCTTGCCCTCGCGCCCGCGCAGATCGCGATCGTAGCGCCGCTCGAGCCCGCGCCGCCCGATGGTCTGCCCGCGCCGGAAGCGGTCGGCCGGATCGTCGAGGTTGGCCGTGCCCTCGATCTCCTCCGGCGTCACCTCGCTCATGTAGCCGAGGATGTGCCCCATCGACTGCCCGGCCTTGTACGAGCGGTGCGGCTCGGGGATGAGGTCGATGCACGAGAGCTCGCCCTTGTGCGACTCCAGCTCGTCCACCTGGTCGCGCGGGATGTCGAGCGCCACCAGGTACGGCTTGAAGCGCTCCAGCCGGTCCGCGCTCTGCACCGACTTGTCGTAGTCGCGCTTCATGCGCTCCACGTCGTCGGCCTCCATGCGCAGGTAGCCGGTCAGCTTCTCGAAGACCTCGTCCTTCGCCTTGCCCTTGCAGAACGCCGGCGTCAGGTACACATCGAAGGAGGGCCGGTTCTCGACCAGGATGGTCCCGCGCCGATCCTTGATGAGCCCGCGATCGGCCGGCACCGGCAGCGACTTGCGGTAGTTCGAGATCGACTGCGCGTAGTAGTCGTCGCCGCGCGCGATCTGGAGCTGATACAGGCGCGCCAGCAGGACCAGCATGGCGCACACGACCACCAGCGCGCCCAGCGCCGTGCGCGGCCGGATCTCGCGGATGTCGTCTGCGTCCCGCCTGACCAGCATGGCCTATCCAAGCCCCTCGGTCTTCGGCGCGAACCCCGCGTCGACGAGCCGCAGCACGAAGAAGACGGGCACCGCCCCGATCCCTGTGGCCACCGCCGACATCACGAACCCCGGCTGCAGATTGAAGGAAGTCTGCCCCGGGACGACCAATCGGAACAATCCCGCGGCCAGCACGGTGTGAATCAAGCTCGCCACGAAGCCCAGCGCGGCGGCCTGCAGGCCACCCTCGGCACGAACGGCGCTCGCGGTCATGCGCACCACCGCGAACGTCAACACGGCCAGGAACGCGTAGATGCCCACC
>JAFEBC010000440.1 GCA_018266095.1 Deltaproteobacteria bacterium | reverse complement strand
AGCGTCTGGGCGCGCTAGACCAGGCTGAGGTGACCCGCGGCGCGGTGGACGCTGAGCGTGCCCGTGTCGTCGTGCAGGGCCACCGTCAGGTCCGCGAGCAGCGCCGACGCATCGGGCCGCGGGCCGGGCAGGGTGGCGAGCGCGCGTCCCGTGGTGGTCTCGAAGGCGTGCAGGCCCTCGAGCGCGACGCCCGGCGCCAGCACCAGCGGGCCGGGCCCGTCCTCGGTGGCGGGGCGCTGCCAGAGCGCGCGGCCGTCGAGCGTGCGGCGCGAGAGATCGCCTGCGGCGCCGCGGATGAGCAGCGTGGGCGCGTCGGCCTCGAGATCGTCCGAGAGCAGGATGCGCGAGGGCGCGCCGCCTGGGAGCGGCAAGGTGGCCCGGCGTTCACCGTCGCGGGCGCGGATGAGGTGCAGGCCGGCGCCGCCCGGGACCACGAGCTGATCGCCCGCGAGCAGGAGCTCGGCCTGCGCGCGCGTGGGCGGCAACGGCTTCTTGTAGAGCACCTCGCCCGACTCGGGATCGAGCGCGCACAGGAACGCCTGCTCGGGCTCCTCACAGAGCACGCAGAGGTGACCGAAGGCGGCGAGCGGATCGCCTGTGCGCGTGCCCAGCTTGCGCTTCCACAGGGGCGCACCGCCGCGCGCCGCGAAGGCCGTGAGCGTGCCGCCCGCGAGGCCCACCACCAGGATGCCGTCGATGAGCAGCGCCGACTCCGCCGACGCGCCCGGGTTCGTCTTGAGCGTCAGCGTGCCCAGATCGCTCACCAGCACGAGCTGGCCATCGCGCAGCGCCAGCGCCGTCGAGCCCCCGAGCGGAGACGCGCGCTACACCGGCGAGCTGAGCCGCCGCTTCCACCGCGCCGTGCCCGTCTGCGGATCCAGGCGCGTGAGCAGCTCGCCGCCCGCCGCCAGGAGGTCCTCGCCGCCGGGCACGCGCGACAGCATCCACGGCCCGCGGCCCTCGCCGAAGCTCCAGCGCGGCTCGCCCGTGATCAAGTCCAGCGCCACCACGCCCATCGGCCCGCTGACGATCACGCGGCCGCCCTCGCCCTGCGGCTCCGGCGCGAGCTGCAGACCGCCGGGCAGGAGCGGCCCCACGCGCGCCTGGACCGTCTGCCGATAGAGGACGCGGCGGAGCTGACCGCGCGCGCGCTTCGGCGCTGCGCGGCGCTCCTTCTTCGCGGGCGGAGAGCGGACGGTCTCGTTCGAGCGCTGCAGCTCGCCCGAGCCCAAGGCGCGCGCGAGCTCGACCAGCTCCTTCGCCGTCTCGCGCAGCTCGGTCACCTGCGCGTGCGCGCCCGCCAGCTTGAGCGCCTGCGCGCAGTAGCGCATGGTCATCGCGCCCAGCGCGCCCACCAGCGTCTCTGGCTTGAGCTCGATGGCCTCGGTGAGGCCCGTCACCCGCAGCGCCGCGCGCGTGGGATCAAACGAGAGCTCGCTCTTGCCGAAGCGCAGCACCTGCATCGGCTCGTGCCGCTCCAGCGCGCGCAGGAGATCGTGCCCCTCGGCCAGGAGGTCGCGCAGGATGAGGAACGGCGCGCCCTCGATCTGCAGCGACGGCCCCGCGGGCAACTTCAGCGACACCGTGCCCGCGCCCAACAGCGGCAAGAGCGGCGCCTGCGGCACGAGCGAGGTCCCCGTGAGCCGCGCGCACGCGTCCGGCGACAAGCGGACCTCGCCGCGCAGCGAGGGCTTGCCCGCCCGCACCGAGAGCGCGCTCGCGCGCTGACCCTCGGCGACCTTCGGCCAGGCCGGCGCCGCCCGCGAGGGGCGCTTGGTGAGGTTCGCGCACAGCCGCAGGAGCCGCCGGGCCAAGGGCGCCCCCTCCAGCGCCGGGCACACCTCGAGCAGATCGAGCAGGAGCCCGTGCGCCGCCGCCCGCGCCGCCTTGCGCAGCCGCAGCGTGTCCACGAGCACGTCGGTCACCAGCACCCGGCCCGGCCGCCGCAAGGCCACGAGCGTCAGCTTCACCTCGGGCCCGCGCGGCTCCAAGAGCAGCTCGGTCGGCCCCACGCCCACGGTCGCCTGCGCCGCCGGAGTCCCCGCGCCGATGCGCAAGAGGGCCTCGCACAGCTCCTCCACGGCCGGCACGATCGGCGCCTCGCCCGCGCCCGCGGCGATGTCCACCCCGTCCACCTCGATGCCCAGCGCGTCGGACAGGCCTGCGCCCGTGAACGCGCGCGCCGCCGGGGCCGTCAGCGTGCGCAGCTCGCCGAGGTAGCTCGGGTTGTGCTTCCAGGCGCGACCGGGTCGGATACGCAACATCGCAGGCACACATTACCTTGCTTTGAATCCGGGTCTTGCAATGATAGACACTGTCGTCCTTTTTCCGCTGGGGCGCCTGCCTGCGCGATCGTGCGTCAGGTCAGGCCCGCTCAGCACTCGAGGTTTCACATGACGTTCACGGAAGCAGCGGTCGAGATCCTGCGCCGCGCCGGCAAGCCCCTCCACTTCAACGAGATCGCCCAGGCCGCGGTTCGCGAAAATTTGTTGTCCCACGTCGGCCAGGACCCTGAGGCCATCATGGGCCAGCGGCTCGCCGCCATGGCCCGCCGCGAAGAGGACCGCAAGGTCGTCGCCATCGAGCCCGAGGGCACGTTCGCGCTCTCCGAGTGGAAGGTGCCCGCCGAGCAGGTGGTCGAGCCGGTCGCGCCGCCCGCCGAGCCCTCCGAGGCACTGGAGAAGCCGTACCGCCCCAAGGAGCGCGAGCCGCGCCCGATCCACCAGCAGGCCCGCAAGCGCCTGGAGGCCCTGCAGGGCATCACGCCCGACGAGCCGGAGCCGCGCCAGCACAAGGAGCGCGAGCCCAAGTTCCGCAAGCAGATCCCGGCCGAGGCCGCCTTCGAGTGGCTGGCCGCGCGCGGCACCGGCTCGCCGCTGGCCGAGCTGGCCACCGCGCTGGCGCAGAAGGGCCTCATCAGCGACGCGCTCTCGCACGACCTGCCCTCGCTCTCGCAGGCGCTGCTCGAGGACAACCGGCGCCGCACCGAGGCCGGCCGCAAGCCCGCGTTCATCGTGGACGGCGAGCGCGTCACCCTGGTCGAGTTCCCGCCGCCGGGCGCCGCCATCGGCGACGAGGCGCGCTCTCCGCAGACCACGATGGGACGTCCGGTCACCGCCGCGCAGCTCGTGGCCGAGGGCCGCCGCGCCACCGTCCGTGCGCTGCGGGCGCGCCTGGCCGAGCTGGAGACCTCCGGCTTCGAGCAGGTGTGCACCGCGCTGCTCGAGAAGATGGGCATGCGCGACGTGCGCGTGGCCAAGCGCGGCAAGGAAGGCCCGCTGTACCTCGCGCGCCAGCGCATGGGCTTGTCTGATCTGCGCGTCGCCATCCGCCTCGTGCGGGGCCGCCGCGAGATCGGCCGCACCGACGTGCAGGAGCTGCGCAAGGACCTCGCGCACTACTCGCAGCAGATGGGCGTCGTGCTCGCCTCCGGTGAGGTCGGCCGCGACGCGCGCGGGGAGTCGTCGGCCGCGGGACAGCCGCCGGTCGCGCTCTACGCGGGCGAGGCCCTGGCCGAGGAGCTGGTCACGCAGCACGTCGGCGTGACCGTCCAGACGGTCGAGGTCTGCGACATCGACGAGGCCTTCTTCGCCTCCGCCACCAAGGCCTCGCCGCCCTGGCGCGACCGCAAGGAGGGCGACGATCTCCCCGCGGAAGCAGGCGCACCGGCGCAGGCCGACTCGCCCGCCCCGGCCTCCAATGGCGGCGCCCCCGAGGCGCAGACGCAGCCCCAGGGCCAGCCGCAGCCGCAGGGGGAGGGCGGTCGCAATGGTCGCCCCCCGCGCGACGAGGATCGGGCCCGCCGCGCCCCTCTCCGGCTCACCTCCGCAGCCGATCAGGCCTGGGGGCAGCCCGCGGGTACGCCCAAGAAGTCCCTGCTGGCGGCGTTCGAGGCCCGCAACGAGGGCGCCGCGCCGCAGGGTGAGCAGCCGCCGCAGATCGAGTCCTCCGCCCAAGCTGCCCCGGCGTCGACGGAGCCCTCCGAGCCCGCACCGGCAGCCGCGCCTCCTCCCGCTGGCGAGCCGCCGCCTGGCCCGGCCGAGGGTGCGCCGGCCGCTCCCTAAAGGCCCGCCTGGTCCGGCGGGACGTGCTCCACGGCACCCGCGACCAGCGCCTTCCCACGGGCATTGCTGTTAGACTCCCGATTCGCTCATGCCTCGACTGTCCAAAGCGATCGCGCCGCTCGCGTTGGCGCTCAGCGCCGGGTGGGTGGCTGCGTGCGATCACGTCCCCGCCGGCGCCACCATCGTGGGCAAGCTCGAGGTCAGTGAGGGCAACCTGAACTCCGCTCCCGAGCTGGGCATGAACGCCGATCAAGCCCGCGCTGCGCTGCAGAAGGCCCTGGAGGCGACGGGCCGGTTCGCCGTGCGCGAGAAGCGGGACGACGATCGCGCCGCCCGCGTGCGCCTGGAGGTCGAGCAGGCCCGCCGCGTGGTCGCGCCGCCGCCCACGGTGAACCAGGGCGCCGCCGCGCTCGATCGCGAGCAGGCCGAGGTGGTGGTCTCGCTGGAGCTGTCGGCGCCGAACGGCAAGGGCGACTGGGACCGGCTGGTGGCCGAGGGCGGCGCGCGCCGTCCGACCGGCGCCGAGGCGGGCGCAGGCCCGGATCCCGAGGCGCGGCGCGCAGCGTTCGAGGCGGCCCTCGAAGGCGCCGCACATGAGGCCTCGACGGCGCTGGCCTGGCAGCTCGAATCGCGCCGCAAGACCGACGCGGAGCTGCTCAGGGATCTGAACGCCACCGACGCCCGCCTGCGCGACTACGCCGTGCGCGCGCTGGCCGAGCGCCGCAACCCCGCT
>JAFEBC010000043.1 GCA_018266095.1 Deltaproteobacteria bacterium | reverse complement strand
CTTCTCCTCGGTGCCGCCCTCCGGCCCGGCGACGCCCGTGATCGACACCGCCCACGTGGACCCGAGGAGCTTGCGCGCCCCTTCCGCCATCCGCCGCGCGCAGGGCTCACTCACTGCGCCGTGCGTCCCCAGGAGCTCCCAGGGCACGCCCAGCGCGGCCATCTTCACCGCGTTCGCGTACGCGATGACGCCGCCCAGAAACCAGGCCGAGCTCCCTGCCGTCTCCGTGAGCATCGAGCCCAAGAGCCCGCCGGTGCAGCTCTCGGCGCAGCCGATCGTCTCCTTGCGCCGCACGAGCTCGAGGCCCACGCCCTGCGCGAAGGTCACGCCATCCTGCCCGTACACGAAGTCGCCCAGCGCCGCCCGGCAGTCGCGCTCGGCCGCGGCGAGGTTCCACTCGGCCTGCTCCGCCGTGGGCGCCCGCGAGGCCAGCGAGAGGTGGTTCTCGGGGAACTTGGTGCGAAAGCCGAAGCGGACCATCGGGTGCTTCTGGGCCGCGTCCTTCACCTTCTCGTCCAGCGCGCTCTCGCTGATGCCGAAGCACTGCAGCACGCGCGAGCGCAGCACCCCGCCTCCCGCGAGCTGCACCATCCGCGGCAGCACCGTCTCGTCGATGATCCGGTGGTACTCACGCGGGACGCCCGGCAGGCAGAAGAACTGGCACTCGCCGATGCGGAAGGCGAACGCCGGCGCGCTCCCGTCTGGATTCCCGAGCTTCTCGGCGCCCTTGGGCAGGAAGGCCTGCCGCTCGCTGTTGACCGGCATGGCCTCGCCCGGCCGACGCTGGGCCCAGCGCGTGCGCAGGTGCACGAGCCAGTCGTTGTCGAGCACCAGCGGAACTCCGGACGCCTGCGCCGCGCACTCCGCGGTCAGGTCGTCCGCCGTCGGACCCAGGCCGCCGCTCACGATGCACACGTCCGCGCGCGCTGCGATCTCGAGCATCCCGCGCCGGATGTCCTCGCCGCGATCGCCCACCACCGACGTGCCCGCGAGGTGCAGCCCCAGCGGATACAGCTTGGCCGCCGTCGCCGCCGTGTTCGTGTCGGCGATCACCCCGCGCACGACCTCGTCGCCGGTGACCAGGAACTCGACGATGCGCCGCTCGCCCCGCATGGCCACTCCTCGTCTAGAACAGGCGATAGCCCGCCGTGTACACGATCGCGTGAGTGCCCAAGAGCGCCCACACGCCCGCGAAGATGTCGTCGAGCACCACGCCCGCGCCGTTCTTCCAGCGCGCCTCGCGATCGAAGATGCGCGCGGGCCACGGCTTCCACATGTCGCAGATGCGGAAGAGCACGAAGCCCACCGCGGGCACCCACCAAGGCAACGTGCGCGGGAGGAAGAGCATGGTCACGAGGTAGCCGGCGACCTCGTCGATGACGATGTGCTTGCTGTCGGCGACGCCGTAGTACTTGCCGGTGCGATCGGCGGCGAGGATGCCGGTCCAGGTGATCGCGATCGTGATCAAGACGTACGCCCACACGGGCAAGTACGACATGGCGTACCAGAGCGGAATCGCGGCAGCCGTGCCCGCCGTCCCGGGCGCGACAGGGAAGAACCCCGCGCCGAAGAAGGTCGCCCAGGTCAGCGCGCCGACTGGCGCCGGGCCGCGATCACCTTCGATCCGGCCGGGCTTCTGCGTGATCAGAGCCACGTGCGATCACTCCTCGTCGTCGTCCGGCGCAGCAGGCTCGTCGTCTTCGTCCTCTTCGGCCGGGAGGAGCTGCTCCTCCGGATCGTTCTCGAGCGAGACCGACGCAGCGGCGCTCGCGCCAGCCGCCGCCGCAGCAGCAGTGGCCGCGCGACGCTTGCGTCCGAAGAGGAGCTCCTCGACCAGTCCGAGCAAGATGTAGAAGCTGAAGTAGACGAGGAAGACCTGCGTCAGGCGTCCGGACAGCGCGAAGAACACGCCGACCGCCAGCACGGCCGCGAAGGCGATGATGGTGCGCGGCCCGAGCCCCGCGTCCTTGAAGGTCCGGTAGCGGATGGTCGAGACCATCAGGAACGAGAGGCCGAGGACCAGCACGCCCAGGCCGACCACGTCGGGCGAGCTGCGCCCGTGAAGCGCCAGCACCAGGGAGACGATCATGCCGGCCGCGAGCGGGATGGGCAGGCCGACGAAGAAGCGCGAGACGCCGCTGGGGCTGGCCTCGTGCTCGGAGTGCGCGAGCACGTTGAACCGCGCGAGGCGGATGGCCCCGCACGAGGTGTAGATGCAGGAGATGACCATGCCGCCAGTGCCGAGGCCGGTCAGCGCCCACTTGTAGACGAGGATGCCGGGCGCGACGCCGAAGGTGATGACGTCGGCGAGGGAGTCGAGCTCGACCCCGAACGCGCTCTGGGTGCGCGTCATGCGCGCGACGCGGCCATCAAAGGCGTCGAAGAAGCTGCCGAAGAAGATGGCCAACGCGGCGCGGTAGAAGTTGTCGCCCGTCTGCGGGCCGGTGGCCGCCAGGATGGCGTAGAAGCCGCAAAAGATGCTGCTGACCGTGAACAGGTTCGGCAGCACGAACATGAGCTTGCGCAGGTCGGGTCGGCGGCGCCTGCGGGCGGGCGGGGAGACAGACATTCGGTGGGCGAGGGTAGCACGGATCGCCGGGAGCGATTGGCGAACCGTAAGTGTCTGAAATCAGGCCAGAAGTCTGGCGGCCAACAGGTCCTGGACATCCAGGAGGCCGACCGGCCGGTGCTGGTCGTCCACCACCGGAACCTGGTCGATCCGACCCTCGCGCAACAGGTCCGCCGCCGTGGTCGCGAGATCGTCCGGCCCGACCGTGCGCGGCGAGCGGCCCATCACCGAGCGGATGGGGTCGTTGAAGTCGACCGGCCCCTCCTCGACAAGCCGCCGCAGATCACCGTCCGTGAAGATGCCCACCAGCTTGCCCTGCCGGTCGACGATGGAGGTCGCGCCGGGCCGGCCCTCCGTGCGCGTCATCACTGCCACCGCCTCTCGCAGCGGTTGGTCCCACGCGACGACCGGGTTCATGCGGCCGGTGCGCATCACCTCGCGCACCCTCATGAGACGCTTGCCCAGCGCGCCGCCCGGGTGAAGCTCCGCGAACTGCTCGACCGAGAACCCGCGCCGGTGCAGCACGGTCATGGCCAGCGCGTCGCCCAGCGCGAGGAGGGCCACGGTGCTCGTCGTCGGCGCGAGCCCGAGAGGGCAGGCCTCGGGAGTGGGCCCGATCTCCAGCACCACTGCGGCCGCGCGCGCGAGGCGGCTCTTGGCGTCGCTGGTGAGCGCGATGATGGGCATGCCCAGGCGCTCCAACGCGGGCAAGAGGCGGACCACCTCGTCCGTCTCGCCCGAGTTCGACAGCGCGAGCACGAGATCGCCGCCGGCCAGACGGCCCAGATCGCCGTGCAGCGCCTCCGCCGGGTGCAGATAGAGCGACGGCGTGCCCGTGGACGAGAATGTCGCGCTGATCTTCTGCGCGATGAACCCCGGCTTGCCCATCCCCGTCACCACCACGCGGCCGCCGGCCCGGGTGCAGTCGAGCACGCGCTGGACGGCCTCCGAGAACGCGCCGTTCGCGCGGCCCATGACCGAGGCGATGGCCTGGCTCTCGAGCAGCAGCACCTCGCGCGCATAGGCAGCGTCGCCCTCGGCGCCAGGGAGCTGCGCGTGCGCGGTCCCGTTCTTCAAGCTCGCGGCGGGCCGGACGCTCTTGGCGCTCTTCGCGGGCTTCGCGGCGGCGTTCACGGGCCGGGCGCGCTGTGGCTTCTTGAGGGACATTCCGCGCGGGGGCGTAGCACAGAGGGCGCCCGGCGCCAACGCACCGGGGTCGCGCCCCGCTCAGAGGCGCTCGCCGCGGACGAGGTCCTCGAGCGTCTCGCGCTCGCGGACGACCTTGTAGGTCTTGCCGCTGACCAGCACCTCGGCGGGGCGCGGGCGCGCGTTGTAGTTGCTCGCCATCGACATCCCGTAGGCACCCGCGGTCCGGATGGCGACGAGCTCGCCCGAGAGCAGGTGGGGGATGCGGCGCGCCTTGGCCAGCACGTCGGCGCTCTCGCACACCGGCCCGACCACGTCGACGCGCTCGATGCGGGTGCGCGGCCTGGCCACGGGCTCCAGCTCGTGGTGGGCCTGATACAGGGCGGGCCTCATCAGGTCGTTCATGCCCGCGTCGACCACCACGAAGGTGCGCTTGCCCGCGCTGCGCTTCTTCAAGAGGACGCGCGTGAGCAAGAGGCCCGCGTTGGCCACCACCAGGCGCCCCGGCTCGAGGAGGATGCGCGCGTCGAGCCCCGCCAGCTCTCGGGCCAGCGCCCTGCCGTACACATCCGGCGCCGCGGGCGTCTTGCCGTCGCCATAGGGCACGCCGAGGCCGCCGCCGAGATCGAGGTGCCGCAGGTCGTGCCCATCGCGGCACAGCGTCTCAAAGAGGGCGCGCATCTTGCCCGCGGCCTGCACGAACGGCTTCACCTCGCCGATCTGCGACCCGATGTGGCAGGCGAGCCCGACGACCTCGAGCCCCGGCAGGCTCGCGGCGAGGCCGTAGGCGTCGCGGATGCGCTGGGCCGGCACGCCGAACTTCGAGGTCGCCAGCGCGGTGGCGATGTAGGGATGCGTCTTCGCGTCGACCTGCGGGTTCACGCGCAAGGCGACAGGCGCCTTCTTCTTCAGCGCCACCGCCACTTGCGAGAGCTGCAAGAGCTCCTCTTCGCTCTCGCAGTTGAACTGGAGGATGCCGGCCTCGAGCGCTGCCGCCAGCTCGTGCCGCTGCTTGCCCACGCCCGAGAAGACGATGGTCTTCGCGTCGGCGCCCGCGCGCAGAGCCCGGAACAGCTCGCCGCCGCTGACGATGTCAAAGCCCATGCCCTGCTTGCGCAGGAGCGAGAGGAGCGCGAGGTTCCCCGAGGCCTTCACCGCGTAGCAGGCGAGCGCATCCAGGCCCGTGAGCGCGTCCTGGAACACGCGGGCGTGCCGGACCAGCGTGGCTGTCGAGTACACGTACGTCGGCGAACCGACCTCCTCGGCGATGCGCGCGAGCGGCACGTCCTCGCAATGGAGCTCTCCGCGCCGGCGCTCGAAGTGGTTCATGGCGTGCCCCCGTCGGCGGCACCGGACGCGCGGGGAGACGCCAGCGAAGCGCCGGTGGGACCGGCGGCGCAAGCCGGACAGCCCGCGTCGTCCATCGCCTCAGCGGCTGCATCGGGACCGGGAGGGCGCGGCGGCGCCTTCACGCCACAGACCGCGAGCGTGCCCGCCGACCACAGGACTGCGATCGAGAGAGGCGCCCGGCGAGTCGTCTTCACCATGCGCCTCCGGAGCCTAGAACGGGATCGCCATCAGGATGCGCATCGCGTGCGCGATCGAGGGGCTGGTGGTCACGCCGCTCGACGAGCCGCCGGCCTCGATGCCGGTGTTCTGCAGGCCCGAGAAGGGCAGGAGGATGCCGTACTGGAACCCGATGTGCAGGTGGTCGGTCGTGTCGTACGAGATGCCGACGTTGCCCTCGAGGCCCAGCGGCTTGGAGAGGCCGGGCGTGTTCTCGTCGTACCAGGCCTGCGAGTAGATGATGGCGCCGGTGAGCTCGAAGCCCGAGTCGTCGCCGCCGCCCGTCTTGCGGCCGGTGGGGCGGTAGCGGATCGACGGCTTCACGTACCAGGACGAGGTCACCGACGAGATGATGTTCCGGTACAGGATCATGTCCGTCGAGTACGCGCGGTTGAACACGAAGTTGTTCACGTGCCCGCGGATGCTGTTCGGGTTGTTGGTGTTGAAGTCGAAGTGCGGGCCGTCGATGTCGCCGGGGCCCGCGGCGCGGAAGATGTTGCCCTGGCTGTCGTAGCCCTGCGGGTGGCCCGAGCCCGAGCGCCAGGGGCGCGCGCCGAAGCCGTAGGCGCCCTTGTCGCCCGAGGCCATGCCGACCTCGACGCCGGTGAGGAGCGCGTCGGCGGGGAGGAACGCGAACTCGCTCTGCAGCACGCCGCCGACCTGGAAGAACGTGAGGGGCTGCGCCAGGGACTGCGTGGTCAGGTCGACGTTGTTGAGCGCGCGCGTGCCGACCTTGCCCATCTTGCCGGCGACCTCGAGCTCGATGCGCATGCGCTTGCGCTTGATCGAGAGGAACACGTCCGGCAGATAGAGGTGCGTCTTGCGCGGGACCACGTTCTGGCGCAGCGCCGCGAAGTCCCCGAGGGTGGCCGGCCCCTGCGAGGTGCCGTTCACGTACGAGGTGCTGGAGGACAGCGTGTCCCAGTCCTGCACGCGATAGTCGAAGGTGGCGCCGTAGTTGAAGACCAGCTCGCCCGCGTCGAGCTTGCGGCGCAGCTCGTCGGGGGTGTCGATGCGCTGCACCTGGATGCCGACGCCATAGCCGTCGTCCAGGGTGTCGAGGTCGACCGAGCGGCCCAGCTCGCCGTGCTCGCCCGTGGTGGTCGCGCCCTTGTCGAGCAGGTCCATGCGGATCCCGAGCTTGTGGCCCTTGATCTCCTTGGTCGAGAACGCCACGCGGTCGTAGGTGTCGCCGAAGTCCTGGTCGAGCCCGTTGCCGTCGTTGTGCAGGATGCCGAGGCCGAAGTGGTAGCCCATGCGGCCGACGAGCAGCTCGCCGACCTGGGTGTTGATGCGGCCCCACACGCGCTTCACGTTGATGGCGCTGCTGGCGCGCGTGTCGGCGAGGGCGGCGATGGGCGTGTACGGGTCGAGCATCGGGTCGGCGTGCGTGTTGGAGCCGAGCAGAACGTTGTCGAGCACGTCGAAGGTGGCGTGGATCGAGAGGTCCTCGCTGACCTCCATCACGGGGTCGAAGCGGAAGCGGAAGTTGGCGCCCGACTGCGAGTTGTTGCCGCCCGTGCCGATGAAACCGTTGGGGAACAGCGTGTACCCCGAGGGGTCATTGCCGCGGTCGAGGTCGAAGTTGCTGAAGAACTCGTAGCGGGTGCGCAGGTAGCCGTGCGGCTGGAACAGGTTGACGTGGCTCTTGAGCTTCTCGACCGCCTCCGAGTCCTGCACGCGGGCGTTGGCGTCCTGCTCCATCCAGCTCGTGTCGCGCTTGACGTCGTCCTTCGCCTTCTGCAGCTCCTTGCGGACCTCCTCCATGACCTTCTGGCGGAACTCCTCGGGATCGATCGCAGGGGCAGCCGGGGGCGCGGCGGGCGCAGGCGCGGGCGTGACCGCGGGCGGCGTCGCGGCGGCCTCGGCGGTCTTGTCCGCAGCGGCCTTCTCGTCGGCCTTCGCGGCGTCCTTGTCGGCGGCGTCCTTGGCGGCCGCGCTCTCGTCGGCCTTCGCGGCAGCCTTGGCGTCCGGCTTCGTTGCAGCCTTCGCGGGCGCCTTCTTCACGGCAGGCTTCGCCGCGGCCTTCGCCGGCGCGGCCTTGGCGGGCTTGGGTGCGGCCTTCTGGCCCCCGTCGGTCTGGGCAAGTGCCGAGGCGGAGAGAGCGAACGTCAGAGCGAGCGCGAGCGGTTGGCGCATAAGGGGGCGGCGAGTAACACGCGGTCTGGAGAGGGTCAAGGCAAGGTCCGAGGGCAGAATCGCGATCAGACGGACGGTCCGCCCGGGAATTCAGGACGATCTGGAATCGAGGTAGGGAACGAGCGCACCTCCGATGTGGTACGCTTGACCCGATGGACTCTGCCACGTCCCGCCTGCGCAAGCTGCAAGGCATCCTCGAAGCCGCGCAGGCGCTGGTCGCCGAGCGCGATCTCGACCGCCTCTTGCCGCTCATCGTGCAGACGGCCGCCCGGACCGTCGAGGCCGATCGCTGCTCGCTGTTCCTCGTGGATCATCAAAAAGGCGAGCTGTGGAGCAAGGTCGCGCAGGGCCTGGGCGTCCGCGAGATCCGCTTCCCCATGGATCGCGGCATCGCCGGCGCCGTCGCCAAGCACAACAAGATCGAGAACATCCCCGACGCTTACGATGACGCGCGCTTCAACCGCGACTTCGACAAGCAGACCGGCTACCGCACGCGCGCGATCCTCTGCGTGCCCATGCGCTCGCTGGACGGCGAGGTCGTGGGCGTCCTGCAGGCCTTGAACAAGGTCGGCGGCGCCAGCGGCGAGCACCTGGGCGTGTTCTCGGCCGAGGACGAAGAGCTGCTCATGGCGCTTGGCGGCCAGGCGGCGGCAGCGGTCAACAACGCGTTGCTTCACCAGGAGATCGAGCGGCTGTTCGAGGGCTTCGTGCGCGCGAGCGTCGTGGCCATCGAAGCGCGCGATCCGACCACGGCCGGTCACTCGGGCCGCGTGGCGAACCTGTCGGTGGGGCTGGGCGAGATCCTGCCGCGCGCGGAGGCGTCGGCGGGTCGGTGGCGTGGGTCCATCCTGAGCTCGCAGGAGCTGCAGGAGCTTCGCTATGCGTCGCTCTTGCACGACTTCGGCAAGGTGGGCGTGCGCGAGAACGTGCTGGTGAAGGCGAACAAGCTCGAGCCGTTCGAGCTGGACGCACTGAAGGCGCGCTTCGACGCCATCCTGCTGCAGGAGGAGCTCGGCTTCGAGCGGCGCAAGGTGGCGCATCTGCTGGCGAATCACCTGGACCGCGCGGGCTTCGATGCCATCGAGGAGGAGTACAAGCGGCGCGTGGCCGAGCTGACGGAGAGCTTCAACTTCGTCCTCGGGTGCAACAAGCCGACGATCCTTCCCGAGGGCACGTTCGACCGGTTGGGCGTGATCGCGAAGGCGCAATATCTGTCGGCGGCGTCGGGCGAACTGCGGCCCTTCCTCACCGACAACGAGGTGCTCAAGCTGTCGGTGCGCAAGGGATCGCTGACCGAGGACGAGCGGCGCGAGATCGAGAGCCACGTCTCGCACACGTTCCGCTTCCTCACGCAGATCCCGTGGACGCGCGCCTTGAAGCGCGTGCCGGAGATCGCGTACGGGCACCACGAGAAGCTCACGGGGAAGGGCTATCCGCGCGCGCTGTCGGAGCCGGAGATCTCGCTGCCGACGCGCATGATGACCATCAGCGACATCTACGACGCGCTGACGGCGAGCGACCGGCCGTACAAGAAGGCCGTGCCCAAGCAGAAGGCCTTCGACATCCTGCTCGATGAGGCCAAGAAGGGCGACGTCGATCAGGACCTGTTGCGCGTGTTCATCGAGGCCGACGTGCCGACGCGCTCGGCGCAGCCGCAGTCCGCGCCGTAGTTCAGAAAGCGTCTGACACCTCGTTCACGCGCCGTCGTTCAGAGAGCGCCCGACACCTGTCGCGCGCGGACCGCTCGTGTGCGGACCTCTCGTGTGCGTCGGGACTCGGGACCGGTCGAGGGTCGGTGGAAATCGCCACGCGACTGAAACGCGCTTCGAGACCTTGGTAGCGAAATACCGGCGGCGCGGCGCGCGTCGAGAGGGCACCCCGGGTCGATCGCGATCCGAGGGAGGGACTTCTCATGACGGCCGGGCAGCGGTCTTCGCGGCGCCTCTGGGCGCTGATGGGGACGCTTGCGTGCGCGCACGCGGTGCTCTCGGGAGCGCTGGCGCCAGGGTGGAGATTCGCCAAGTATCCGCACCTCGCGGAGGGTCTGGCGCGCGGGTCGCTGACGGCGGCCGAGGTGGGCGACGCGAGCGCGCTGTATCTGCTCTTGAACACGTGGATCGCGCCGGGGACGCTGCGGTGGATCCAGACGGTGGCGGCGGCGGCGGGCGTGCTGCTCGTGTTCGTGCTCGGGCGGCGGCTGCGCGGGCCGGTCGCGGGTGTGACGGCGGCGGCGCTCTATGCGTTCGCGCAGCAAGTCGTGCTCTTCAGCTCAGTGCTGGAGCCCGACTGCTTCATCTCTCTGGTGATGCTCGCGGCGCTGACGCTGGCGCTCGTGGCGCGGCCGTCGCTCTGGCGGAGCGTGGGGACGGGCGTGCTGCTCGGGCTCGCGGTCTCGCTGCGGCCGACGGCGGCGCTGGTGGTGCTGGTGGCGCTGCTGGTCGAGTGGCGGTCGTGGCGGCGGGTGTCGCGCGGGCGTGAGCTCCTGGGCCGGGATGTGCACGGGTTCGCGGGAGCGTGGACGCCCTCACTGCGCGCGACGGCGCTGCTCGCGGGCGTGTGTGGGCTGACGGCGCTCGCGCCGCATCTGTTGCTCGAGCTGCGCGAGGCCCACGAGCTGAAGGCCGCGATGAGCGCGGGCCAGGTGGTGCACCAGGGGCACCGGCCTGAGGGGAGCGGCGTCGGGCCGACGTTCCCGCTCCTGCTCAAGCTCATCGAGCTCGACGAGGCGCGGCTGCCGGACCACAAGCCGGACCACCAGCACGAGCTGTACCGCAAGCTGGCGATGGCGGACCTCGGGCCGGCGCGGCCGACGGAGGTGGAGCGCTATTGGTTCGCGAAGACGCAGGCGTTCCTGCGCGAGCACCCGTGGGCGTTCGTGCAGCAGCTCGGGCGCAAGGTCGTGCTGGGGCTGGCGGTGCCGGACCATGACACGGACATCCCGGAGGTCATCGAGCTGACGCAGGCGCAGCAGGTGCCGCTGGTGCCGATCGTGGCGCTCGTGTTCGCGGGGCTGTCGGGGGCGCTCTTGTGCGTGCGGCGGTCGCGGGTCGCGCGGGCGGTGGCGCTGGCGGCGCTGTCGTCGCAGGCGGTGGCGCTCGTGTTCTTCGCGCAGGCGCGCTACGGGCTCGATGTGCTGCCGCTGTGGTGCGTGCTGGCGGGGGGAGGCGCGGCGGCGCCGGTCGCGGCGGCGCGCCAGGTCGGGCGCAGGTTGCGCGAGGAGGGCGCGGCTGGGCCTGAGACGATCGCGCCCGCGGTGCTGCCTTCTTGCTCGCGGTGCTGCCTCTCTCGCTCCTCGCGCCCTCGTTCGTGCGACAGCAGCGGCGGCTCGACGCGCGCATGTTCCTCGTGCCGGCGCATTCGCAAGCGGCCACGCTCGAGCGCGCGGGCCTGCACGCGGCGGCGCGCGCGAAGCTGGTCACCGAGGAGGCGAGCTTTCCGGACTTCGAG
>JAFEBC010000439.1 GCA_018266095.1 Deltaproteobacteria bacterium | reverse complement strand
GCAACATCTCGTAGCCGCTCTTCTTGGGCATCGCCAGGTCGAGCAGGATGAGCTCGGGCCGCTCGCGCCGCGCCACGCGGCCGCCGTCTTCGCCGTCCTCGGCCTCCAGGACCTCGTAGTTGGCCTGCTCGAGGATGGCGCGCACCAGCTCGCGGTTGAGATCGTGATCGTCGACCACCAGGATGCGCGGCCCCTTCACCTGCGGCGCCGGCTCCGCCTTCTTGCCCACCGCGCGCCCGATCGCGTCCAGCAGCGTGTCCGCCGAGAAGTCGCTCTTCTGCGCCAGCGCGTTCACCCGCTTGAGCAGGCGCGAGCGCTCCTCTTCGGTGAGATCGGCGCCCGTCAGCACCAGCACCGGGAGCTGACTGGAGCGCGGGTCGGCCGCCAGCGCGTCGATCACGTCGAGCCCGCTCATGTCCGGCAGCATCAGGTCGACGATGGCGAGCGCAGGCTTCTCGGCCGCCGCGACCGCGATCCCCTCCGTGCCCTCGACCGCGACCAGGAGCTCGTAGCCCGCGGTCTTCAGCATCGGACGCAGGATCTCGCCCACGGCGGGATCGTCGTCGATGAGCAGCACGCGCGTCGGCTCGCCGGTGCGCACCCGGACGAGCTGCGCCAGGCGGTCGAGCAGCGCGTTGCGGTCGAACGGCTTGGTCAGGTGCGCCTCCGCGCCGAGCACGAGGCCGTGCTGCTTGTCGGCGAACACCGACTCGATCACCACCGGGATGGTGCGCGTGGACGGGTTCTTCTTCAGCTCCGCCAGCACGAGCAGGCCGTCCTGGCCGTGCAGGTTCAGATCGAGCAGCACCGCCGCGGGCTGCAGCTCGTCCACCAGCGCCGCCGCGCCGTCCGCGCGCTCGCACATGGAGATGCGGTAGCCGCCGCGCGTCAGGTACGCCTCGATGAGCCGCTGCGTGGCCGGGTCGTCCTCGATGACCACGATGAGCGGCATCGACGAGGGCGCGTGCGGCGGCGTGATGGCCTCGGGCTTGGCGCGCACCACGTCGAGCGGCGCGACCCCGATGGGCAGCGTGAACCAGAACGTCGAGCCCTGGCCCGGCTTGGTCTCGACGCCGATGGTCCCGCCGTGGGCCTCGACGATGCGGCGGCTGATGGCGAGCCCGAGGCCCGTGCCCTGGTGGCGCTTCACGAACGCGCTCTCGCCCTGCACGAACGGCGTGAACAGCCGCGGCATCAGCGAGTCGTCGATGCCCGGCCCCGCGTCGCGCACGAAGAAGCGCACGGTGCCGTCCTGCCGCTCGGCGCCGAAGTCGATGGGCCCGCCCTCGGCGGAGAACTTCACCGCGTTGGAGCCCAGGTTCAGGAGCACCTGCCGCAGCTTGGCCGGATCCGCATTCGTGAACAGATCGGGCGTGGCGTGGTTGGTGATCTCGAGGTGCTTCTGCTCGGCCGCGGGCGTGAGCAATTCCACGGCGGCGTCGATGGCGTCGAGCGCGCTGATGGAGCTCTGGTGCAGCGTGGTGCCGCCGGATTCGATCTTGGCGAGGTCGAGCAGGTCGGTGATGAGCTCGAGCAGGTGCCGCCCGCTGGTGTGGATGTCCTGCACGAAGCGCCGCTGGTCGCCTTCGAGGCGGTGCTGGCGGTCGCTGAGCAAGAGCTCGGAGAAGCCGATCACCGCGTTCAGCGGCGTGCGCAGCTCGTGCGACATGTTCGCCAGGAACTCGGACTTCATCTGGTCCGCGCGCGCGACCTCACGGTTCTTCTGCTCCAGATCCTTGCTCTGCAAGAGGAGCTGGTTCCCTTGCTCGCGCAGCTCCTCGGCCTGCCGGCGCAGCACCTCGTTGCGCCGCTCCAGCTCGGCGGCGACGTCGAGCGTCTTCTGGTGCAGCTCGTGCCGCGCCAGGGCCAGCGCGAGCGGGAGCGCGAGGTCGCCCAGGAACTCCACCGAGGGCGGCTCCGGCGAGTACGACACCGCGGCGACGAGGCCCAGCGCGCGCCCGCCGTCCACCAGCGGGATGAGCACGATGCTCTCCGGCCTCTTGACGGCGCGGCAACGAGGTCAGCACGCGCACGCCCGAGGTCCACAGATCCGGCGGCAGGTCCGCGCGCATCACGCGGTGCGCGCGCTCGACCGGCACGCCCGCCGCGCCCGCCGGCACCAGCTCGTGGCCCTCCAGGCGATAGCAGACGATGAGCGGCGCCCCCGCGGGCTCGCTCACGATCGAGAGGCCGTCCGACAGCACCTTCGCCAGCTCGCCCGGCGCCATCAGCGAGGACAACATCTGCGTCTGCGCCTGGTCGCGCACCTTCTGGCTGCGCAGCTCGGCGCCGCGCAGGTCGAGCTCGCGGTTCTGCCTCTCCAGATCCGCCTTGGCCTCCGACAGGGCCTGCGTGCGCCGCGCGACTTGCAGCTCCAGCTCGGTGCGCGCGCTCTGCAGCTCGCTGGCCATGCCGTTGAACGCGCCGGCCAGCGCGCCAAGCTCGCCGTTGTTCTCGATGTGCACGCGCGCCGAGAGATCGCCCTTCTTGAGCGCCTCCGTGGCGTCGGTGAGCTTGTTGAGCGGCTCGCTGATCCCCGACGCCAGCCACAGCCCGCCCAGGAGCGCGAGCGCGATGATGAGCGCCGAGACCAGCGCCGTCTGCCGGAGCTGCCGCCGCATCGGCTCCTCGACCGTCTCCGTCGGCACCAGGAAGAACACCGTCCACGGCGCGGTCTTGAGCTTGTGCCCGTAGCCCCAGTTCTCCTTGCCGTTCGCGTTCGAGACGCCCTTGAGCAGGCCCACCGGCTGCAGGCCCATCACCTGCGCGTGCTCGGGCGGCATCTCGCTCGGCTTCTCCAGGATCTCCCGCGTGTGCTCGCCGTAGCGCTTCTCGGTCACCGCCTGCTCGATGGCCAGCGGCGAGAGGCGCCCCGCGGGCCGGAAGATCTCGCTCGAGGAGAAGCTGTGGGCGATGCGCACGCCCAGCTCGTCGAAGACCACCGAGAAGCTGCCCGCGCCCGCCTTGCCGTCGAGCGCGCTCACGATCTCCCAGAACGCGCTCGCGCTCACCGCCACCAGCGCCATGCCCACGATCTTGCCGTCGACGCGCACGGGCGCCCCGTAGCTCAGGATGGGCGCGGCCTTGGCGTCGTAGGGCGAGATGAAGACGCTGGAGATGCCGCTCTTGCCCGCCAGCACGTCGGCCTGGAATTGCCGCGGAAAGAGCTTCTTGCCGATCGCCGTCGCCGGCTTGCCCGCGGCGATGATGGTCTGCGTGAGGTCGGTGATCACCACTCCGCGCATGCGCGCGTCGCTCTGCTCGTAGACGGCGAAGGTGGCGTTGAGCTCGGCGATGGCCGCCTTCTGCTGGTCCGGCGTGCCATTGAAGATGGCGCGCGTCTGCGGGAGGAGCGCCACGCGCTCCGCGGTCATCATGAACTGCGCGTGGAAGTGATCGAGCGAGTCCGCGAGCTGGGCGGCCCGCGCCGAGAGCAGCTCCTCGGTGTTGCGCTCAGCCAGCGTCCGCGCGCGCTCGTATCCGACGGAGGTCGTCACCGCGAGCGGCAGCGTCGACGCCGTCAGCAACAGCAGCAAGAGCCGAGCCCTGAGCGAGCCGAACCAATGGCGGTTCATGCTTCCGGACCCTCCCCGTGTCCACCACAGTACAACCACAGACACACAACTACACCCAATCGGTCGCCGGTTGCGGTCCTTGAGCCCACCCCCGATGTTTCACGCTCACTGCAATTTGAGTGAGGAATCCTCGATCCGCTGCTTGACATTGAGCGCGCGGTCGCGTTCCGATGCACCCGGAAGAATCCCTGCGATCCGCGTGGAGAACGCCCAGTGCCGACGCCCGAAGAAGCCGCTGCAGAAGAGCCCGCCCCGCTCCCCGAAGACGCCGTGGAGGGTGAGGCGCCTGCAGAAGAGGAAGTCGACGAGCTGATCGGCCGGAACATCGGCTCGTACATCATCACCAAGCCGCTGGGAAAGGGCGGCATGGGCGCCGTCTACGCCGCCGAGCACCCGGTGATCGGTTCGCGCGTCGCGGTGAAATTCCTGCACCCGCAGTACGCGACGGACAAGAAGATCGTCGACCGCTTCTTCAACGAAGCGAGGGCCGTGAACGTCATCGGCCACGACAACATCCTCAAGATCATCGACCTCAACGTCACCGAGGACAACCGGCACTACTTCATCATGGAGTTCCTCATCGGACGGGCGCTGCAGAAGCTCGTCGAGGACGGAAATCCGGTGCCGCTCTCGGAGGCGGGGCCCATCCTGCTGCAGTTCTGCGAGGCGCTCGAGGCGGCGCACTCGCACAAGATCTACCACCGCGACATCAAGCCCGATAACGTCTACCTGATCGTCCACAAGGGCCGGAAGAACTTCGTCAAGGTCGTGGACTTCGGCATCGCCAAGCTCACCGGCGAGGGCGGCGCGAGCACCGGCCAGACGCAGACGGGCATGGTGATGGGCACGCCTGCGTACATGTCGCCCGAGCAGGCCGGCGGCATGACCAACCGCATCGACGCGCGGTCGGACATCTACTCGACGGGCTGCATGATGTTCCAGATGGCCACGGGCAAGCTGCCGTTCCCGGGCAGCTCGTTCGGCGAGGTGCTCATCGGGCACCTACAGCTCCCGCCGCCCAACCCGCGCGAGCTGAACGCCGAGATCCCCGAGGCGTACGAGGCCGTGATCCTGAAGGCGCTCTCCAAGAAGCAGGAGGACCGCCAGCAGACGATGAAGGAGCTCCACGACGAGATCAAGGCCGTCATGGACGAGCAGGGCATCTCGGCCGAGCTGCCGCTCGCCGACGAATCGGAGATGCCGAAGTCGTCGGGCCCGTCGAAGGAGCTCAAGCAGCTCACGCAGGCGCGCGCCACCAAGGCGGCCTCGAACCTCAACAAGACGCAGGCGCAAAGGCCCTCGAGCCGGCCCAACGTCACGCCCGCGCCGCAGGGCACCGTGGCGCTCGCGCCGCCGCCTGAGCCGCCCAAGAAGACCGGCCTCATCGTCGGCATCGTCGGCGGCGTCATCCTGCTCGCGGTCATCGTGGGCGTGGTGATGATGCTGCAGGCGCAGGAGCGGCAGCGGCACGAGTCCGAGCGGCTCGCGCACGAGGCGGCCGAGCGCGCCACCAAGCTCGCCCGCGAGCAGGCCGAGGAGGAGCGCAAGAAGGAGCTCGCCGAGGAGGCCGCCAAGCCGGTCGTCATCAAGGCCGTGTCGGAGCAGATCGACACCAAGGTCGAGGTGAAGTGGACCGACAACGGCGCCGAGAAGGTGCAGACGGGCGACACGCCGTGGCAGGTCGAGTTGCCGCGCAACGCGCGCGTGCGCTTCACCTTCAAGAAGGCCGGCTTCCAGGACAACGTGCAGGACATCATCGCCGACACGTCCCAGACGGTGACCGCCAAGCTCGTCGCCGAGGTGAAGGCCCCGCCCAAGGACGACAAGAAGAAGGAGATCAAGAAGAAGCGGGAGTTGAAGCCGGGCGAGGACGAGCCGATCGACGTGGATTTCTAGGACGAGCGGTCGGCGAGCGGGGAATTCCATGAAGGGCCGCGCCAGTCTCAGGCCCTTCGTGTCGGCGGTTCGAGCCGTGCTGCTCCATGGGCTCACTGCGCTCGTCTCGTTTGGCTTGGTTGGCCCAGCCGCGCGTGCCCAAGCTCTGGAATCCCAGCGAGATGCTGCGTGTAGCGCGCCCGCCGAGGCTAAAGAGCTTCTCGAAGCTGCGCTGGGAATCGGAAATCCATTCGAGCCGCTCCGCCAATCGAAGTTTTCGGCGTTCGTCCGCGACCAGCCTGACGCGGCCGTACGAGGGGCGTCAGGCCTTCTGCGCTCGTGCAATCAACGATTTGTGGAGAGCTGGCCTCAGTTGGTCGCGCTGGCTGTGTTTGCACATTCACACGTGCCGCAGGCGCCTGCTGCCGCACTCGAATTTGCGACCGATCCCGCTCGATCGCCCGAGGTCCGCAGAGCTCTCGCTGGAATCGTGTTCGACACTCTCGGCCCGCGGGGTGTCGATTCCCTCGACCGGTTGCTCCGGGACGAGAGGGATCCCGAAGTGCGAGCATGGCTCATGCACTTGCTTGCCCGAACCGGCGCCGCGGCAGCGAGGCAAGTCCTCGAGCGACTCGAGCGCAAAGGAGCAGAGCCAACGGACGCGAGGAGAAAGGCCCTGCAGCGACTCGAGCGGCCAGGGTTTTGCCGATTGGATGAAGCGAGCCGGGACCTGACCCGCGTGCGAGCGATCTGCGACTACTTCTGCCCGGGGCCAATTCAACGGGAGCTACAGACTCAGTTTGGCTGGTGTGACATGTTCATCGAGCCGCCGATTCCGTGGGGTACTGAGAAGGGCGTCCTGTCGGCATTCTGGGACTCCAAGCGGTTCAAGCCATAGAGCGTGGCCACCCTCCGGAGCGCGATGCTCCGCTCGACACCACCCGCCCCCCATGCCATACCGCGCCCGTGACCGCCGCCTCCCCCACCCTGCCCCACCGCGCGGGCCTCCTGCCCGACGAAGCCGTGCGCCTCCTGGGCCACCTCGGCGTGGACGAGCGCATCGGCCGCAAGCTGCTCGCGCAGGCCGTGGGTCACGCGCGCACGGACCTCGACGGCGTCACCGACGTCAAGAAGACCACGCTGCGCGCCATCGCCGAGGCCACCACCGCGGCGCCGCTCCAGATCGTCGAGCGTGAGCTCGCGCCGGACGGCTTTCTCAAGCTCCTCATCGAGCTCCCCGACGGCCAGCGCGTCGAGACCGTGCGCATCCCCGTCCCCTGCGAGGCGCCGGGCGCGGACCTCTCGGCCTTCGAGGGCAAGGAGAAGAAGTACATCGTCTGCGTGTCGAGCCAGGTGGGCTGCGCGCTCGCGTGCTCGTTCTGCGCCACCGGCGCGCTCGGGTTCACGCGCAACCTCTCCGCGGCCGAGATCGTGGGCCAGGTGCTCGCCGTGAAGCGCGAGGCCGACCGGCCCGTGCGCGGCGTGGTCTTCATGGGCATGGGCGAGCCGTTCTTGAACTACGAGAACGTGCTGCGGGCCGCGAAGATCCTCTCGCACCCGAGCGGCGGCGCCATCGATGGCCGCGCGATCACGATTTCGACCGCGGGCATCGTCCCGGGCATCCGGCGCTTCACGGCCGAGGGCCACAAGCACCGGCTCGCGGTCTCGCTCACGCAGGCCACGCCGAAGAAGCGGCTGCCGCTGATGCCCATCGAGCGCGTGCACCCCACGGAAGAGCTCGTCGCGGCGCTGCACGATCACGCGAAGGCCCGGCGCACGCGCGTCCTGGTCGAGTACGTGCTGCTCGGCGGCGTGAACGACGCGCCCGAGGACGCCGTCGCGCTGACCAAGCTGCTCGATCCCAAGCTCGTGAAGCTCGATCTCATCGACGTGAACGGCGGCGTCGGCGGCTATGCGCGCAGCACGCGGGAGGCCCGGTCGCGCTTCCTCGATGTGCTCGCGGGCGACGGCGGGCTGCCCTTCGGCATCCGCTACTCAGGCGGGCAGGACGTCGCCGCGGGGTGCGGGCAGCTCGCGGCCGGTGAGCTCGGGCGCGCGCCGGGGCCTCGCATCGCGCCGTGATAGCGTGACGTCTCCGTCGAGGAGCGTCCATGTCCGCGTGCCCTGAACCCTCAGAGCTCGTCGCCTTCGCCGAGGGGCGCAGCAGCGTCGAATCGCGCGCCGGCATCGAAGCGCACGTCGTCACCTGCGATAGCTGCAGCGCCATCGTCGGCGACGCGAGGCACCGCGCGGAGATCATCGCCGGCTCGCCCACGCTCTCGTCCACGCCGCTCTCGGCGGAGGACGGCGAGGTCACCGACAAGAGGAAGCCGCAGGGCGCGGGCACGACCGTGGGCCGCTATCGCGTCCTGGGCACGCTGGGCGCGGGCGGGATGGGCGTCGTGTACCTCGCGCACGATCCGCAGCTCGACCGGCGCGTGGCGCTCAAGCTGGTCAAGCCCGAGCGCATCTCCGGCGCGGGCGGCGAGCAGTTCCGCGCGCGCATCCTCCGCGAGGCGCAGGCGATGGCGCGGCTGTCGGACCCGAGCGTCATCCACGTGTACGACGTCGGCACCATCGGCGAGCAGGTCTTCATCGCCATGGAGCTGGTCGAGGGCGGCCGCACGCTCGCCGACTGGGCGCACGAGCAGACGCGCACGTGGCAGGAGATCGTCGCGCTCTATCTGCGCGCAGGGCGCGGACTCGCAGCGGCGCACGCGGCCGGCATCGTCCACCGCGACTTCAAGCCGCACAACGTGCTCGTCAGCGCGAAGGACGAAGTGCGCGTCACCGATTTCGGCCTCGCGCGCATCGAGGGAAAGCGCGAGCTGCCGTCGTCGGAGGATGGGCCGGAGACCGCGGAGCCGCTCACGCGCGAGGGCTCGGTGCTGGGCACGCCGGGCTACATGGCGCCCGAGCAGATGGAGCGCAAGGTCGCAGACGCGCGCTCGGATCTCTTCAGCTTCTGCGTCGCACTCTTCGAGGCGCTGCACGGCGCGCGGCCGTTCTCGGGCGACACGCTGACCAAGCTGCGCGAGGCCGTGCACGAGCGGAAGCTCGCGCCCATGAAGCCGACGGTGCCCGAGCACATCAATGCGGCCGTGCTCGCGGGCCTCGCGGAGAAGCCGGAGGATCGGCCGGCCTCGATGGAGGCGCTCTTGAAGCTGCTCGAGCGCGATCCGGCGCAGCGGCGTCGGCGCGTGCTCACCATCGCGGGCGCGTCGCTGCTCGTGGTCTCGCTGGTCGCGGGCGTCCTCTACGAGTCCGGCTCCGCGGCGCGCGCGTGTCAGGGCGCCGAACAGAAGCTCGCGGGCGTGTGGGATGCGGCGCGCAAAGCGCAGGTGCAGCAGGGCTTCCTCGCTCAGCCCACGCCCTTCTCGGCCAAGACCTGGGAGGCCGTGCAGACCGCGCTCGACCGCTTCGCGCAGCAGTGGACGGCGATGCGCACCGACGCGTGCCTCGCGACCTCCGTGCGCAAGGAGCAGTCGCCCGCGCTGCTCGACGTGCGCATGGCCTGCCTCGACCATCGGCTCGACGAGCTCTCGGAGGCCGTGAACCTGCTGCAATCGCCCTCGCCGGATCTCATCACGCACGCGAGCCAGCTCGTCGAGCAGCTCACGCCCGTGTCGTCGTGCGCGAATGTCAGCGCGCTGCTCGCGCCCGACCCGCCGCCCGAGGCGCAGCGTGCCCAGGTGGCCGCGCTCGAGGCCAAGATCGCCCGCGCCAACGCACGCGATCTCCTCGCGGCCAAGGACGCGCTGCCGCTCGCGCAGGAGGCGGCGAAGGAGGCCGACGCGCTCGGCTACAAGCCCGACATCTCCGAGGCCCAGCTCCTCGTGGGCACGGCCGCGAGCACGATGGGCGACATGAAGCTCGCGCGCACAAGCCACGAAGCGGCGGCCACGGCGGGCGTCGCCAGCAAGCGCGACGACATCGCGGCGAGCGCCTGGCTTGCGCTCATCAACGACGGGCTCGTCACCTCGGACGACGCGCTGCTCGCGCAGGCCGTGCCGCAGGCGCAGGCGGCGGTCGAGCGCCTGGGGCCCAAGGAGGTGCACCTGCATCACACGTTGGAGCTCAGCCTCGCCTACGTCGCGCGGCGTGATTCGAAGATGAAGGCCGCCATTGAGCACGCGCAGAAGGCGGTGGCGCTGCAGGCGCAGGACGAGGGCTTCCTCGACGCGCGCAGCGAGCTCTCGCACGACCTGGAGATGGTGGGCCGCATGGAGGAGGCGCTCACGGTGGCGCAGGCCGGCCTCGCGGACACGCGCAAGCACCTCGGCGACGCGCATCCGCAAGTGGCGCTGGGCGAGCGCGCCGTCGCGGGCATCCTCCGCACGCTGGGCAAGGAAGCGGAGGCCGAGGTGCTCTTCCTGCACGCGCTGTCGATCCTCGAAGCCTCGTCCGGCCCCGACGCGCCGCGGGTCGCCGAGCTCCTGGTCGCCCTCGCCGAGAACGAGCAGGGCCCGCAGCCGGCGAAGGCGTTCGAGCACCTCGCCCGCGCGCGCAAGATCCTGGAGTCGCGCCCAGCCACGATCGAGCTCGTGCACCTCTTGTTCACGCAGGCGCTGGTGGAGCAATCGCTGGGCCGGCTCGACGACGCCAAGGCCACGCTGCTGCACGCGATGGAGCTGAGCCGCAAGCTGCACGGCGAACACTTCATGCCGATGGCCGAGATGCAGGCGGTGCTCGGCAGCATCCTCTCCGACGGTGGCCACTTCGCCGAGGCGCGCGAGCAGCTCGCGCAGGCCTACAAGCTGGTCGTCGAGGAGTTCGGCCCCGAGGCGCCGAACGTGAGCGAGACGATCCACCTCATCGCCGTGAACGAGCTGCGCGCGGGCCAGGTCAAGGTGGCGCTGAAGTGGCTCACGCAGCAGGACGAGGTGTTGGTGAATTCGGAGGGGCCGCAGGGCGTGCGGACGGTCGAGTGCGAGTCGCTCCTCGCCGAGGCCGAGCTGCTCTCGGGCGCGCCGCAGAAGGCCCTCAAGCGCATCGAGCCCATGTTCGTGAACGCGGATCACACGCTGGAGGGCGTCGACACGCCGCAGGCCCGCTTCGTGCTGGCGCGGGCGCTGTGGGAGACGCACGGCGACCACGCGCGGGCGCGCAAGCTGGCCATGGCGGCGCGCGACGAGTGGAAGGCGCGCAAGGACGCGTTCGATCGCACGCCGGAGGCCGAGCAGTGGCTCGCGCAACATCGATAGGAAGTGACCCAAGAAAAAACGAAACCGCCCGGCCTCATCGGCGCGGACGGTTCGTTCAGAGTGCCTTGTAAGGCTGGTCTTTAGCCCTTGCGGACGTTGGCCGCCTGCGGACCCTTCGGGCCTTCGGTCACTTCGTACTCGACCTTCTGCCCTTCCGCGAGGCTACGAAAGCCTTCCATCTGGATCGCGGTGTGATGGACGAACACGTCCTTCCCGCCGCCGTCCGGAGTGATGAAGCCGTAGCCCTTCGCGTCATTGAACCACTTCACGGTACCAGTCGCCATTGCCTTCTGCCTTTCGCTTGCGGCCGCCGTCCGACGACCTACGAGAAACTGCAAAGCGCACTCAGAACGATTCAAAACGAACTGCCCCGAGCGTCAGACACCATACGGAGTGAGTCTCTTGCGAAGCAAGGGGGCCAATGTGGGACATAGCCCCACTCAGTTTGATGCTCGTCAGAGCGAAGAGCTTCCAGCAGCAACGATTTCTGTTTGTTTGGCTTCTTGCGGAGGCGTTTCAGGGCCCGCTTTCGCTCAGGAAACGGAGCGCGCGTTCCCTTTTCGTAACGCTCAGCCGGCCTTGGTGCCGAGCGCCTGCGAGCCCTGGCCCGGCGTGTTCGCGGCCTCGCGCAGCGGCGAGAGCGCCCACTGGCCCGCGGGGTGACGCAGGAGGAGCGCGACCTCTTCGCGCGTGAGCGTGGCCGTACGCACGAGCGACTTCTGCGGCTCCTCGAGCACCATGCGCACCGCGCCGTCCTCGAGCGACTCCACTCGGGGGCGCAGGTTCTTCTGCATCAGCTTGTCGAGCTGCTGCTCGAGGTCCTTCAAGTGCTTGTCGATGCGCAGCGCCTTCTTCGCGCCCACGCCGGAGAACACGTGGAAGTGCTTGTTGCGCGAGAGCGGCCGCTCGCGATCGTGGAGGCGCTCGACCAGCCTGTAGAGGAAGCCGCGCATGTCCCAAAGCCTAGCACGCGGCGCGCGCGATACAGCGAAAACGACGCGGAATCCGGCGGCTCGAAATCGAGCCCGGCACGAGAGCCCGGGCGTGCTCTTGAAGGGAACCGGTCAGCGGGCGCGCAGCGTCGCCGCGAGGTCGTCGAGCGCGGAATCGTAGGACTTTTCGCACGAGGGATCGGAGCACTCGAGCGTCAGACGCAGCGCGCCGTCGTGCCAGGGGGTGGTGAGCTGCGTGCGCACGACCTCGGCGCCGTCGGGCCGGTTCCCGTGGCTGCGCTCGCGCACGAAGGCGTGGTCGCCGAGCGTCGCCAGCTCTCCCTGCGGCACGTGCGCGACGCGGTCCACATAGAGCTCGAGGCCGAGGTCGCCAGGGCTCACCGCGTGATCGTGGCCCAGCGGCACCAGGGTCCAATCGAGCGTCAGCGCGTAGTCGGCCCCGCGCAGCACGCGCGCACGCGGCCTGGCGGCGCGAGCCACGGCGGCGCCCTCGAGCGCGAAGAGCAGGAACGCGCAGCCGATCACGAACCACTGCGCGACCTTGTTCTGCAGGCGCTCCGGCATCCCGCGCATCGGCACCCAGAGGCCGAGCAGGAAGCCGCTCACGAGGCCGCCCAGGTGCGCCGCGTTGTCCACCGGGAACGAGAACGCGACGACGATGTTGAGCGCGATGTTGATGAGCAGCGCGTTGATGGCGGCCTTGCGTAGCTGGGGCGGGAGCCGCTTGCGCAGCCGCACGAAGATGGCCGCCTGCGCGCCGAAGAGGCCGAAGATGCCCGCCGACGCCCCCGCCGCGATGGTGTACTGGTGCCCGAGCAGCATCCCCGACACCGCGCTGCAGAGGCCGCCCATGAGCGCGGTCGCGGCGAAGAGGCCGACCGGCGTGACCGGCCCTTGCGTGGCCTCGAGCGGGCGCATGAGGATCCACAAGGTCCACGCGTTCATCAGGAAGTGCAGCGGGCCGATGTGCAGGAACGCATACGCGCCCAGCCGCCACACGTCGCCGTCGAGCACCGCGGGCCAGTAGAGCGCGCCCAAGCGATAGAGCGCGACCGGGTTGGCCGTGTCCCAGTCGCCGAGCCACGACTGCGCCACGAAGAACAGCGCGAGCAGGAGCAGGAGCGCGCGCGTCGACGGCGTGGGCGGCGCGATGAACTTCTGCGGGCGCTGGAGCTGCGGCCCCGGACCTTCCGGTTCGGGCGGAGGACCCAGGCCTCCAAGGGGATCGGTCGGCATCTTAGGATCGCACCTACGGCAGCCCCGAGGCCGCCTCCAGGCTCGCGCGCAGCTTCTTCTCGACGCCCGCGAGCGGCCCGACCACGCAGCTCACGAGCCCGCGCTTGGTGAACGTGCTGCGCGCCACGCGGATGACGTCGGCCAGCGTGACGCCCTCGATGCGCTCGAGCCACACCGCGAACGGCTCGGCCGGCGGACGCTGCAGATCGCCCAGGCCGTACCAGCCCAGCATCTCCGCGGGCGAATCGAGCATGAACTCGAGGCCGATGCGGCTCTTGAGCTTGGCGCGCACGAGCTCCGTCTCGCTGATGCCGCCCTCGCAGACCTCGGCCAGGATGCGCAGGATCTCGTCGGCCAGCGCGGGCGCCTTCTTGGGCGCACACGAGGCGCCGACGTCGAACATCGACACGTCGGTGAAGCCGTCCATGCCCGCGCCCACCGAGTACGCGAGCCCGCGGCTCTCCACGAGCTCGAGCTGCAGCCGCGACGCGAGGCCATCCGAGAGCGCGCGCTTGATCACGCGCAGCGCCGCGAAGTCCGCGTGGTGCTCGGGCACCGCCGGGAACGAGAGCTGCAGCGAGGTCTGCGACTCCTTGTGATCCACGGCGATGAGCTTGGGCCCGCTCGCGTGCAACGCCGGCACCGGGCCGTCGTCGAGCGCCGCGCCCTCGGGCAGGTGCTTGAACGCGCGCCGCGCCACCTCGACGACCTGCTCGTGCGGCACCGGCCCCGCGAAGGAGAGCACCATGTTCTTCGCGCCGTACGCCCGCGCGTGGTGGGCGCGGAGGTCGTCCTCGCGCAGCGCCGCCACCGTGTCGCGCGTGCCGCCGATCTTCATCGCCAGCGGGTGCTCGCCGAAGAGCGCCTGCTTGGCCAGGTTGTCCACGTCGATGTCGCGGCCGTCCTCGTCCACCTCGTCGAGGATCTCCTCGAGGATGACCTCGCGCTCGACGTCGATCTCCTTGAAGAGCGGGCGCGCCAGCATGTCGCCCAGCACGCTCAGGGGCACCTCGAGCTTCGAGGGGTGCACGGGCGAGAAGTAGTAGCCGTGATCGCGCGTGGTGACGCCGTTCAGGTCGCCGCCCACGTCCTCGACCATCGCGTTCATCACGCGGCCGATGGGGTTGCCTTCGCTGCCGCGGAAGAACAGGTGCTCCAAGAAGTGCGACACGCCATTCGTGCGCGCGTCCTCGTGCCGCGAACCCGAGCGCACGTAGACGGACACGAGCGCCGCATGCAGGTGCGGCAGCTCCATCGTGACCACGCGCAGGCCGTTGTCCAGCGTGGTGCGGCGCGGTTCGAGGTGGAGCACATCGGGTGATTTCATGGGGGCGTTCAAGCGACCGTGAACATAGCCCCAAGCAGGCGCGGCGCAACCAGGAGATGCGCAGAGACTCGCTTTGCGCGGGCGCGTCTGGAGGCCCTCAGGCCGATGCAGGGAGCTCCAAGGCAAAGGTCGCGCCCTGCCCCACCACGCTCGCGCAGGTGAGCTGCCCGCCGTGCTCCTGCGCGATCTCCTGCGCCAACGCGAGCCCCAGGCCCGTGCCGC
The DNA here is from genome assembly GCA_018266095.1 of Deltaproteobacteria bacterium. Classification (GTDB taxonomy): domain Bacteria; phylum Myxococcota; class Myxococcia; order Myxococcales; family 40CM-4-68-19; genus CAIWCD01. Next base: position 4,856 of record JAFEBC010000439.1, on the reverse strand, counting down.
GCTCCTTGGTGGTGAAGAAGGGATCGAAGATGCGCTGGAGCCGCTCAGGCGGGATGCCCTGGCCCTGATCCTGGACTTCGATGCGCGCGCCGCGAGGCGTCTGCGACGTGCGCACCGAGAGCGTCCCGCCGCCCGGCATGGCCTCGCGCGCGTTGCGCACGAGGTTGAGCAAGAGCTGGCGGATCTGGCCCACGTCCATCGACACCGGCGGCAGCGCGTCGGCGAGGCTCTCCTCGAGGCGCACGCCGCCCGCGTCCAATTCGGGCTTCACGAACGTGAGCAGATCGCGCACGAGATCGTTCACCTCGGCCTTGTTGGGCTGCGACCGCGGGAGCCGCGCGAAGCGCAGATACTCCTCAGTGATCGCGGCCAGGCGATCGACCTCGCGCACGATCGCGGCGCACGCCGTCCGCGCCGCCTCCGTGGCCTGCACCTGCTCCAGCCGCTCGGACAGCTCCTCGGCGTTGAGCCCGATCGCGCTCAGCGGATTTCTGATCTCGTGCGTGATCTGCGCCGCGATGCGCCCGATGGTGGCGAGCCGCTCGCTTCGCAGCAGGGCCTCGCTCTGCGCCTTGAGCTGACGTTCGCGCGCGGCCAGGCGCTGGGCCATGGCGTTGAACTCGTGCGCCAGCACCGCGAGCTCATCCGAGCCGCTCTCGGGAACCGCCGCCACCGCATCCGGCGCGCCGCGACCCAGGGCCTGCGCCGCCTCAGTCAGCGCGCTGATCGGCCGCAGCGCACGCTGGGCAAAGAAGGTGATGAACAAGCCCACGAGCAGGGACAAGAGCGACAAGCCCACGATGGCCCAGCGCGCGTTGCGCTCCTGCGCCTCGGCCTCGCCCACGCCGCGGTTCATCTGGCCTTGGATGACGTCCAGGAGCGCCTTGATCTCGTAGTCCACGCGCCGCTGCGCCGCCTGCAGCCGCTCGACGGGATCGCGCAGCGCCGGCAGATCGCGCGGGGCCTGCGTCCGCTCCGCGCCGCCCCCCTGCTCCAATCTCTCCAGCGCGAGATCCAGCGCCGCCGCCGCCTGCTCCTCGACGCCGATGCGCTCCACCAGCGTCGCGAGCCGGGCCTCGATGCGCTCCAGCGACTCGCGATCAGAGGCCTCCAGGCCCACCTTCATGGACGCGACCTGCTCCCGCGCGCGCGCCAGCTTGTCGCCCAGCGCGCGCGCGAAGTAGGTGCGATCGAGGTCCACCAGCGAGCGCCGCACCGCGGGGTCCTTCTCGTCGACGAGCCGGTCCGTCGAGCGCGCCCGCTCCTTCTGGAAGGCCTCCAGCGAGCCCGCCGCGCGCGTGAGCGGGAAGTAGCCCGAGGACACGAGCGAGAGGCCCGCGCCGATGCGGCGGACGAGCACGACGCCGTAGATCGACACCAGCGCGCTCGTCACGAGCACGGCGGCGAAGCCGAGGAAGATGCGGGTGGCGATGGAGAGACGCACGCGGGGCGAGTGTAGTCTTGAATCTCAGCGCGCGCCTGCCGCGGTGAGCGCGCGCACGATCTCCGCCTGCTGCGCCTTCGCCTCCGCAGAGCCCGTCCCGCCGCGGCCCGTGTTCTCTCGGGCGAGCTGCAGCGCCGTCGAGCCGCTCCCGTTCTTGCGCCGCACATCCGCGCCGCCCGCGATCAGCGCCCGCACCGCCGCCGCGCAGCGATTGCGCACCGCGCGGTGCAACGGCGTCACGCCTCCCTTGTCGATGGCGTCCACCTCCGCGCCAGCCGCGATCAGCCGCGCGATCACCGCGGCCTGCGCCTTCGGCTTCCACGCGGGATGCCCCGGCCCGCCATCGGCCGCGTAGTGCAGCGGCTCGGCCCCGCGGCGATTCTTGGCGTGCACGTCGGCCTTGAGCGCGAGCAGCTTCTTCACCGTCGGCTTGTGGTGCGCCGCGGCGGCGAGGTGCAGCGCGGTGTCGCCCGCGTAGGCGTAGTGCAGGATCGCCGCGAAGAAGTGCTCCTTCGGATTGTCCCGCGTGGCGCCTGTGAGGATCCGCGCCGACGCGAGGTCCGGCGACGCCGCGAGCAGCCGCGCAGCCTCCGCGACGTCACCGTCCGCGAGCGCGCGCATCCACGTCAGCAATCCGAGGTCGGACGGGGCCATCGCGAGACGATCGCGCGAAGGCCCCGCCGAGGGCAACTGCTCCGGGACGCGGGCCGGCTAGTGCCCGCAGATCGCCAGCGGCGGCGCTGAGTCCACGCTCAGCGGCGACGGGGCCCCGTTCCCATCGCTGCCCTGCGTGAACGCCTGGTCGCTCTGCACGTTGGTCAGGTACCAGTCCGCGTGCGCCGCGCCCGCCGAGGTCGCGAAGCCCACGATGTCCGGATAGAGCGCGTCGATGGCCACCTTCTCCTTCGGCCACGCGATCGCGTCCGGCACCGCCAGCGCGAAGGGCAGGCCGTTGGTGTTCACGTAGTGCCGGCTCTGGTTCGAGCCATCGTTGCCGGTGCCGAACAGGCTCTGGTTCGCACCCGTGTCCTGACCATCGAACTGCGGCAGGTGGATCTGGTGCCCGTAGTCGCTGCTGCGCCCGAGGAAGATGTCGTAGGGCGCGGCGCCGGTGTCCACGCTGGTGATCGGCTCGTTGAGCACGATGTCGACCATCACCGCGCGGCCGAAGCTCGTGGGCCGGCTCGGGTCGGTGTTGAGGAAGCCGCTCTGGCCGCTGAAGGCGTCGTTGCGCGTGTTGGCGAACACGGTGAACACGACCTCCTCGTCACCGCCGGCCGCGAAGTCCTGCTGCTGCGGGCTCGAGGACGTGCCGTCCGAGTAGTACGTGCTGACGCTCTGGATCTGCGACGGGTGCAGCCCCGGGATGTGCAGGAACAGATCGTTGTCGATGGCCGCGCCCACGGAGAGCACGTTGAACGTCGCGCGGATGCGGGTCACCGCGCCGCTCACGAGCCCGAAGTCGTAGCTGTAGCTGATGGTCTGGTCGTTGTAGTCGTGGTCGCCGTTCGAGGGGTAGAGGTCCTCGAACATCACCTGGCCTGTCGGCGCGTGCACGAGGTCGACGCACGTGCCCGGCTGGTAGCAGGAGTCGGCCAGGTCGCTCTGCGTGAGGTACGACGCCGCGTTGCCGAGGTCGAGTCCGGGCAGGATGGAGAACGTCGGCGTCAGCACCACCGGGATGAGCTCGAACACGGTGTTGCCCGGCGACGCGAGGTAGTGGACCTGGTTGTCCATCAGGCTGAAGTACGTGCGGTCGAGCAGCACCTCGCCGGACACATCCGCAGCGGCGTCCAAGGCGAAGAACTCGATCTGCGGCGCCTGCGCGAAGGCGTACACGCCCGCCGGGCCGTTCACGTAGCCGTTGCCGTTCATCGCCGCGACCGCGCCGAACAGGTACTGCGCCACCGAGCCCGGGCAGTTGTGGAGCGTGTAGGGCACGTGGATGAGACCCTCGGCGCAGACGGCGCCAGAGGGATCCAGGCCCTCGCTGGCCGTGGGCGTGCCGATCTGGAACGCCGGCGTGCAGGTGGACGGCGCGCAGGCCTCGCCGCAGCCCTCGCTGGTGCACTGCAGGGCGAGCTCCGCGTCCACCGTCACCTGCCCGCTGCTGTCCACGGCGCGGATGAGCGCGGTGTTGGTCCCGAACACGAAGGGCGCGGTGACCGAGAACGTGCTCCCGCAGTTGCCGTCGCAGAGCGTGATCGCGGGGCCGGCGTCGACGTAGAGCGTCAACGTCTGGAGCGTCGTGTTCTGCGCGGTGACCGTCCCCGAGATGGGCACGAGCAGGTCGAGGCCGGTGGGCGGCGTGCAGGCCGCGGGCGCGTCGAAGGCGATGCTGAGGCTCGGCTGGGGCGGCGGGCACGGTCCGCAGCCGACGCTCGTGCAGGTGATGGTCTCGCTCGCCGTGGGCGCGGTGGCCGCGTAGTGCGAGAGCGCGGTCACGGTGATGACGTTGTCGCCGATCTGCATGGGCAACAGGCGCGAGAAGGCGCCAGCGCAGTCGCCGTTGCACACGTCGACCGGCGTGTCCGTGTTCATGGAGAGCGAGACCTCGTCGACGGCCTCGCCGTTGTTGAGCGAGGCCTGGCCGGTGATGGTGAGCTGGTTCGAGCCGCCGACCGACGGGATGCAGGTGGTGAGCGGATCGAGCGAGATGCTGGCCGCGATGGGGATGACGGTGGCGCTGCCCGCGTTGGCGCTCGCGGGCGCGAAGCCCTGGCCGGTGATGGACGCGTTGTTGCACACCTGCGCGCCCAGGCCGGCGGTGTCCCGCACGGTGAGCTGCACGTGGCCCTGCGGGTCGAGCGGACCGAACGTGCCCGCGGTGCTCGAGAACGCGCTCACCGGCTGCACGCGCACGCCCGTGATGGTCGACAGATCGGCCGGCTGCGTGGTGGTCCAGTTGCCCGAATCGTTGGGCAGCGGCGGGTTGTCGGTCGTGTACTGCACGATGGGCGCCGGCTCGCCGCCGGCGTTGGTGATGCTCACGAACCGCGGCACCTCGCAGCCCGCCAGGCGCTCGCCCGTCGACGAGTCGTAGCCGAGCAGGTCATAGACGAACACGTTGGAGATGCCCGTCGAGCCCACGTTCGAGTACTTGAGGTCGTAGGTCATCGGCCCGCCCACGGCCAGCGTCGCGCCCGAGGCCACGTCGCTCAGGTTCATCTCCTCGGCACCGCTCACCTGGTAGACGCTCTCGGCGACGGCCGCGTTGGCCTCGCTGGTCGCCGGCAGCGGATTGCCGTCCTCGCCGAGCGGACCCGCGGACCACGCCTTCACGAACTGGTGCACCACCTGGCCCTGCACGCCGGCCACTTCGATCACGGGCACGTTGAAGTGATACGCGTTGAAGATGGGGTTCCCGCTGCTGTCCGTCGCGTAGTACCCGCCGCCCAGGCAGTAGGTGTTC
>JAFEBC010000438.1 GCA_018266095.1 Deltaproteobacteria bacterium | reverse complement strand
GAGGGGTATCTCTGCCAGAAGGCGGCGCGGCTCGACCACTATCAGAATCACGCGGACCGGCTGGGCTCGCCCCTGCGCAGGCGCGCGGACGGCTCGTACGAGGAGATCACGTGGGACGTGGCGCTGCGGGAGATCGCGCAGAGGCTGCTCAAGATCCGCGCGGCGCACGGCGGGCGCGCGTTCGCGTTCTATGGCGGCGGCGGCCAGGGCAATCACCTCGGCGGCCTGTACAGCCACGCGCTCGTGGGCGCGATGCGCTCGCGCTACCACTATTCGTCCTTGGGCCAGGAGAAGACGGGCGACTTCTGGGTCAACGGGCGCCTGTTCGGCAAGCAGACCTGCCACGTGGCCGAAGCGGTCGAGGAGGCCGAGCTGGTGCTCTTCGTGGGCACCAATCCGTGGCAGGCGCACGGCATCCGCAACGCGCGCGACACGCTGCGGGCGCTCTCGAAGGACGAGACGCGGCGCGTGGTGGTCATCGATCCCAAGCGCACGGAGACGGCGGAGCTGGCGGACCTGCATCTGCAGCTCGTGCCGGGGACGGACGCGTTCCTGCTCGCGGCGATCCTGGCGGAGTGCGTGCGCGCGGGGCCGCTGGCGCAGGAGTTCCACGCGGCGCACACCACGGGGTTCGACGAGGTGCGCGCGGCGCTCTTGGCCGTTGCCACGGAGGAGTTTGCCAAGCGCGCGGGCGTGCCGTTCGAGCAGGTGCGCACGGTGGCGACGTGGCTGCGCGAGGCCCGGAGCGCGGCGGTGCGGGCAGACCTGGGCCTGCAGCAAAGCCTGCACTCGACGATCAATTCGTACCTGGAGAAGCTGCTCGCGCTCGTGCCCGGCCACTTCGGGCGCGCGGGGTGCAACACGCTGCACAGCCTCTTCTTGCCGCTGGTGGGGCACTCGCCGGATCCGGGGCCCGAGAGCCGCGCCTGGCGCACGCAGGCGACGGGCGTGCGCGAGATCGGCAAGCTCTTTCCGCCCAACGTGCTGCCCGCCGAGATCGACAACGAGCGCGCCGAACGCGTGCGCGCGCTGTGGGTGGACAGCGGCAATCTGCTCATGAGCGGCGCCGACACGCAGGCGTACCGGCAGGCGCTGGCGAAGCTCGAGCTGCTGGTGGTCGTGGACGTGGCGATGACCGAGACGGCGCGGCTCGCGCACTACGTGCTGCCGGCGTCGTCGCAGTTCGAGAAGTGGGAGACGACGTTCTTCAACCTGGAGTTCCCCACGCAGGCGCTGCAAGTGCGCGCGCCGATCCTGCCGCCCAAGGCGGGCACGCTGGCCGAGCCGGAGCTGTACCGGCGGCTGCTCGTGGAGCTGGGCGAGCTGCCGCGCGACGGGTTCCCGCTCTTGCGCGCCGTCGCCAAGGTCGACCGGGCGCTGCCCAAGCTGCGCTTGTTCCCGCTGGCGCTGGCGGCGGCGTTCAAGCTCAAGCCCGCGCTCGCGCACGTCGCGGCGTTCGTGCTGCAGGACACGCTGGGCGCAGCGCTGCCCGAGGGTGCCGCGGCCGTGGCGCCGCTGTGGGGCGCGGCGCTCACGTATGCGCAGAAGCACGCGCAGGCCGTGCGGCGCGCGGGTCACACAGGCGCAGGAGCGGACCTGGGCGAGGCGCTCTTCGCCAGGCTGCTGGGCGAGCGCGCGGGCGTGAAGCTGTCGACGCACACGCACGAGGAGGCCTGGCGCTTCGTGCGGCACGCGGACGGGCGCGTGCACCTGGCGATCCCGGAGCTGCTCGCGGAGCTCGGGGCGCTGGCGCAGGAGCCGCGCGACCCGGACGCGGAGGCCTACCCGCTGGTGCTGATCGCGGGCGAGCGGCGGTCGTACAACGCGAACCAGATCTTCCGCGATCCCGAGTGGCGCAAGGCCGATCGCGACGGCGCGCTGCACCTCCACCCGCAGGACGCGCGGGCGCTGGGGCTGACGGCGGGCGCGCGCGTGCTCTGCGAATCCAAGCGGGGCCGGCTCGAGGTGAGCGTGCAGCTCTCGGACAAGCTGCGGCCGGGCCTCGTCACGCTGCCGCACGGCTTCGGGCAGGAGCATCCGGACGCGACGGGCACGCGGCGCACGGTCGGCCCGCAGCTCAACGTGCTCACGGACGCGGCGCACCGGGACCCGCTGACGGCGACGCCGTACCACAAGCACGTGCGCGTGCGGCTCAGGGCGCTGACCGCGGGCTAGCTGGATGTCGCGCGCTCGCGGGCGGGCCCGACGGCGCCGCGAGGGCTCAAGTCGGCTCGCGTGGCCACGCCTGCGGCGGATTGTCCAAGCGGCAATTTGTTCACGGCAGCGCGGGCGTCCGTCTGGAACACTCGGGCGCATGGTGACTCTGGTGAAGCCGTTGCGGCTGTTCATCGTGGGCGCGAGCGGCGGGTGCGGCCGGGCGCTCGTGGCGCAAGCGGCGCGCGCGGGGCACACGGTCACCGCGCTGGTGCGGCCGGGGACTGCGTTCGATGCGCCCCAGGGCGTCACGGTGGTGCGCGGCGAGGTGCTCAGCGGCGAGGGGCTCGACGCGATGGCCGGGTACGACGTGGTGCTCTCGGGCCTGGGAATCCGGCGCAAGAACCCGCGCAATCCGTGGTCGCCGCCCGTGTCGCCGACGGACTTCGCGGCGGCGTCCGCGCGGCGGATCGTGGCGGCGATTAAGCAGCACGGGCTCACGCGGGTCATCGCCATCAGCGCGGCGGGCGTGGCCGAGAGCGAGCCGCGGATGCACTTCATCATCCGCACCCTGTTCGCGCACAGCCAGGTGGGCGTGGCGTACCGCGACCTGGCGCAGATGGAGCAGGTCTATCGGGAGAGCGGGCTCGACTGGCTGTGCGTGCGCCCGGTGACGCTGACGGACGCGCCGCTGAGCGGCCGGGTGCGCGAGGTGTCGAGGTTCGGGCTGAGGGCCGGGATGCCGCGCGCGGATGTGGCCGCGTGGATGCTGGCGAGGGCCGAGGCGGGCGGGCCGGTGACCGAGCGCGTGCCGCAGATCGCGCAGGGGTAGGACAGCAGGGCTGCGAGGGGTGCGGGCGGCTGCGCGTGTCGGCGTCGCGCTCAGACCTGCGTGGTGCGGCGGCGCAGCGCGATGACGCAGAGGCCCAGCAGCGAGAGGAGCGCGGGATCCGTGCTCGCGCAGCCGCCGCGCGTGGTGGTGGTCCCGCCCTCCCCTGCGTCGCTGCCCGTGGAGCCGCCGTCAGGACCGCCCGAGCCGCCGTCGCTCGCCGTGCCGCCGTCGCTCCCCGAGCCGCCATCGGGCGCGGCCGCGGTGATCGTGAGCGTCATCGTCGCCTGCGCGGAGAGGTGCCCGTCGCTGGCCGAGAACGTGAGCGCGATGGGGCCGAGCGCGGCGTCTGCGGGGACGTCCCAGTCGAAGGCGCCGCTGGCGGCGTCGAGCGCGGCACCCGAGAGCGTGGAGGAGGACGCGTAGGACCAGGCGAGCGCGTCACCATCGGGGTCGAGGCCAACGGGCGCGACATGCGCGTGCGCGCCGCGCTGGACGGACACGTCCGCGATCGGCTGCACCACGGGCGCGCGGTTCACGTCGGCCACGTGCACGAGGCAGGGCACGCTGGCGGTGAACGCATCGGTGGTCACCGAGAACAGCAGAGTCACCTCGCGCGTGGCCGCGTGCGACACCACGTCGAACCCGGGCGTCCAGGTGAACGCGCCGCTGACGGGATCGATGAGCGGCGCAGGCCCGCTGAGCGTCTCCACGCTGGCGACCGAATACGTCGAGGTGGTGCCGCCAGGGACGTTCGCGGTGACCGTGAACGCGAGCGTCGCGCCCTCGGAGACGCTCTGGTCGGCGAGGGCGTCGAACACCTGGCCACCGCGCTCCACCCGCAGGGTGCCGCCGCCGCTCAAGCCCTTGAACACGAGACCGCTCGCGGTCGCGGTGAACTGCGCGGGGGTGAGCGGCGCGCCATTGAACGTCGCCGTCCAGGCGAGGCCGGGCGCAAACGCGCCGAGGCCGTGCAGCGTGAACGACTGCGCGCCGCTGGTGTCGGCCGACAGCTCCGCGACCATCCAGGTGTCGCCGTAGGTGGCCGAGAGCGTGAGCGGCGCCGCGCTGGTGAACCAGGGGTCGCCGCTGAACGCGAGCGTCGTGCCCTGCGCGAGGCCGAACGCGGCGAGGCTGCCCGAGGTCTCACGCACGCTGCTGACGTTGGCGTCGGTGGTCACGCCGTCGACGGTGGCGGTGCCGCCCGGCAGCACCAGGAGGTGATCGGCCGTGGAGCCGTTCGTCAGGCGCAGGGCCAGCGTGCTGCTGAGGCTCGACTGCGCGCTGCGATCCTCGACTGAGGGCGCGCTCGAGGCGGCGAGGCGGGGCACGAAGAGCGAGAGCACGCGGGGGCTGGTGGCGCTGCTCCGCAGCTCGACGCCGTCGACGGCTTCCTCGGTGCCGTAGCTGATGGTGGTGTGGCCCGCGACCGTGTTGATCGACGGCGTTGGCGCGCCGACCGCGGTGAGCTCGAGCGCGACGTCGCTCAGCGTCCAGGTGGTTTGCGCGACGGTGCCGGCGCTCGAGGTGCGCGTGCCGCGGCCGTGGAAGGGCAAGGAGAGCGACACGCTGCTGGTGGTGGTGAGCTCGTCGAGCACGAACACGCTCCCGCCGCCGATGAGCCCCACGGTGCGCGAGACCACGCTGACGGGCGAGGCGTAGGCGCCGGTGACGCGCGCGCGCACGAGGTCCAGGTAGCGCGCCGCGTGGCCGCCATCGTCCTGGCCCGCGAGGCGCCGGTCCATCGAGAGCTGCGCGCCATCGGTGACGAACGGCGCGGTGTTGGCCACCATCGGCACGTTCTTGGCCGCCACGGTGAGGTAGTAGCTGCGGTCGCCCGAGCTGGTGACCTGCGGGCCGCCGCCGCTCGTGGGCAAGATCATCTGGCCCAGCGCCGCGAGCGTGAAGT
>JAFEBC010000437.1 GCA_018266095.1 Deltaproteobacteria bacterium | reverse complement strand
GTGCAGAAGGTCGGCGACGTGGTGACGGGCGTGTTCAACGCGATCGGCTCGCTTCTCGGTGGCGGTGGCGCGGCGAGCGCGCAAGAGGGCTCGAAGCCCATCGGCAACGCAGCCGCGGGCACGGACGACTACGTCGGCGGGTCGTTCGGAAAGGCCATCCCGCCAACGCCCGCAGAAGCACAGGCTCGACAAGCGCAGGCCGAGCAGAAAATGGCTCTGAGCCGCAGCGCAGTTTTGTAGGTCGCAGTCAAACGCAGTTCCCCCAACCCGAGGACACGATGAAACTGCCCAAGCTCGACATGAACGCAACGCAGTTCCGCGCTCTGCTCGCCCGCATCTTCGACGCCTTGAGCCGCGTCGAGCTGGCGCTCTGCGCTCTCGCCTTCCCGTTGCTAGTGGCGTCGCGCAACTGGCCGCAGCTCGGGAGGCTCGCGCTGCTCGGGCTCGTGGTGATCGCCTCGCTCGTGTTCACGCAGGGCGTGCTGTACGCGCTCGCCGACTTCGTGCGCCGCCGCGACAACGCGAAGATCGCGCAGGAGGTCGTGAGCAAGGGCGCGGCGAGAGGCCACATGCAGGGCAAGCCTGGCTATCGCAACTTCGGCCCGAAGCCCAAGCTCTCGAACCGGCAGATGCGCAAGCTTCTCGCTCGGGCGACGCCCTAGCGCGGAGTGGGCACGCGGCGCGGCACCGCGTGCGTTGCGTAGAACCGCCGCGTGGTGCGGCCGTCCTTGTGGTTGAGGAACGCGGCGACCGCACCGAAGTCCGCTCCGTTCGCCACGGCCCACGTCGCCACCGTGTGCCGCAACTGCCCGGGTCCCCAATGTGCAACGCGAGCGCGAGCGCAGGCACGAGCAACGAGGCGGCGCAGCGCCGTCACGCCGTGCAGTCCGCGCGCGCGGACGCGCCGAGCTGCGGCGGCAACCTCCTCGCTGACCGCCGTGCGGAACAGCTCGCCGTGCTTGTGCACCGTCTCCAGGACTGCGGCTGCGCCCTGCTCAAGCGAGGTCTGCGGCGGCTTGCTCACGTCGCCGCTGCGCGCGAATCGGTACAGCTCCGAGACGTGCCAACCGGTGCCGAGCAGGACAACCAGGCCGTCGCGCGCCCAGCTCGGCAACCCGTCGACGACGGCGAGCTGCGCGGGCGCGACAACCTTCGAGCGGCGCCACTGCGCCGGCCGGGACTGCGGCACCTTCAGTTGTGCAACGGGGTTGTGGTCCAGCTCGAAGCGAACGCGCGTGAGCCATCCGCAGAAGGCTTTGAGCGCGGCGATGCGCTGGCCTCGGCACCGCGCGCCGTCGAGCTCGGGGACGACGTGCTTGCGCAGCACGAGCGCGCGCAGGTCGACCGCAGCCAGGCGCACCGCCCACCAGTCGAGGTACGCGCGTTGTTCCTTGACGTACTTCGCGGAATTGTGACGGTCGACGCGGCTCCACTCCTCGAAGGCGTCGAGCCAGTCCCCGACGAGGACGGGCTCGCCTCGCGCCGCCAAGTCCTCAAAGCGAAGTTGCCGCCGAATCTCGCGGGCAATCTTCGCGAGAGCCTCAACGTCAGCAACAACAAGGCGAGAGCTAGCTCGCCCGAGCGAGACACCTCGGATGCCCCTTCGCGCTCGAACCGTCATGGTGCCCTGACCCCCTTTGGAGCCGAGAGGTCACTCGCGCTTGCTCCATCGCCTTCGGCGGTTGAGGAGCTGCGAAACGGCCCTCTGCCCTTCAAGCACGATAAACTGACTTCGGCGGGCCAGCTCCTTTACGGCCTTCCCCCGCTCCTCATCGCTCTCAATCGCGGCCAACTTGTCGATTCCGTCCAAATAGTCGGCAATCAGCGCGCGCAGCGCCTTGTTGCGCGAAGTGAGCTGCTTCAGTTGGTCTCGGAGCTTCAAGGACTTCTCCTGCAAGACACGAAGCTCCTGCATCGCGGCGGCTCGCTCGCTGTCCTCATCTTCGTCCAGGCGCTTCGGCACACCGGAGTTCCTACGATCACCGCGCAGTTGCGTCTATCCACCACAGGACGTGTTGTCCACAGGAGATACCCCAACCTGTTGACAAGCTGGTGGTTTCAAGGTCGGATGCGTCAACCCTTCCTCGCGCGGTTGGCCCCGCGACAGAGGACAGGCCCTTGGCCGGGCCTGAACAGTCAGGAAGCGCAAATGTCGGGTATCCCCGCATCTGTCGTGCCTTCACGCCGAGGCGTGGAAGCGATTCTCCAGGTTTTCTCTGTCTTTCGTCCCTGCAACGCAGAACTGCTCGCCCGAGCGCGAGCTGAGCTGACGCAGCTTCAGCTCGACAGCGCTGAGGTCGCGGGCGCGCGGCGCGAGTTGGACGTGTGGAGGCTTTGCCGCACTACCGACGAGATCACTGCGCTCGCGGCGACCCTCGTCGAGGCGGAAAAAAACGGCGCCGCGGTCCCTGTCAGGTTGGGGGACCGGGCGCCTAGCCTCGTCGAGTTGGCCCCCGACGAGGATGCTTCTGGGGCCAATACCACAGCCCCTATGCTTGGCGGAGAGCGAGGGATTCGAACCCCCGACACCCTTGCGGGTGCTCCTGATTTCGAATCAGGTGCCTTCAGCCGCTCGGCCAGCTCTCCAAGCAGACAGGACGCTTTACTGCGGGGCACGATCTGCCGCACCAGACGGGCGACAGTCAAGCTTCAATTGGCGGAGAGGGTGGGATTCGAACCCACGATACGTTGCCGTATACTCGCTTTCCAAGCGAGCGCCTTCGGCCGCTCGGCCACCTCTCCTAAGGTGTTGAACTCATACATCAAAATCGTCTAGTCGACCTCATCGGATTTCGCGCGCTCCGGCTTCTTGCGCCGCTCGCGGAAGAAGTCCTTGAGCAGGGCGCCGCACTCATCGCCGAGCACGCCGCTGTCGACCGCCAGGCGGTGATTGAGGCGCGGGTCGCGGCACACGTCCGCGAGCGAGCCAACGGCGCCGGCCTTGGGGTCGAGCACGGCGAACACCAGGCGATCGACGCGCGCGTTCACCAAGGCGCCCGCGCACATGAAGCAGGGCTCGAGCGTGACATAGAGCGTGCAGCCGGTCAGGCGCCAGCGGCCCAGGCTGCGGGCGGCCTCTTGCAAGGCGACGATCTCGGCGTGCGCGGTCGGGTCATTGCCCCGCTCGCGTGCGTTGCGTCCGCGGCCGACGATGCGGCCCTCGAACACGACGACGGCGCCGATGGGCACTTCGCCTTCCGATCCCGCGGTGCGGGCCAGGGCGAGCGCCTCAGACATCCAGGTTGCGTCCATTCAGTTTCCAGAGAGCGTGACAGCGGTCGCGGCGAGTACCACGGGCCGGACCGCTCTGGCAACGACTAGCGGGCCCACAGAGCGCCTGGCCGGAAGATTCTCTCGAAGACAGGCGTGCGCGGCTGGGAGCGCGTCACTACACTCAGAGCAGCAGTTCTCTGCGCCCGCGCAGCCGAACGCAGGCCGCGCAGCGTCGCCCCGCCGAGTGTGGCGGGCCAATGCCAGGCAGCGCCGCCGTGATCCGAGGCGCGCTCGACATCGTGGCGCGCACGACGTGGAGCCAACGCACGTCCCACCAAAGGAGAGGCCATGGAATGGACTGCCGTGGATGCGAACTGGAAGCTGGTCGCGGGCAAGCTCAAGGAGAAGTTCACCGCGCTGGGCACCGAGGAGCTGCAGTTCATCGACCGGACGCAAGTGGCGCTGGTGAACAAGGTGCACGAGCGCACTGGCCTCGATCGGGACACGGCCGAGCGGCAGGTCGAGGCGCTGGTCGCGGGCCTGGTCGCGCCGGCGCAGGACCACGGCGGTGAGAGGGTCGAGAAGGCCGGCGCGCGCCTCGGAGACACGAACGCCGAGAGGGGGCCCGAGAAGCTCGCGGACAAGGCTGGGGACAAGCAGGTCACCAAGCCCGTCGAGCGGGCGGGAGCCAAGGACGGGCCCACGCAGCCTCACGCCAAGGCGTGAGGTGAGCGCCGGCGCGCCGTGGCCTGGTGCTGCGCGTCGGTCGCAGCACTAGGGACCGCGGCCCCCGGTGCGCAGCAGCGCGGCGAGCACGTCGGCGATCTTGTGCGCGTCACCGGCGTCGAGGCGCGCTGTGGTGACGCGGACCGCGGGCGGCGACTGGAGCCGGTACCGTGCGCCCGCGCGGACGCAGTAGCCGTGCTCGAGGAGCCCGCGCACGACCGCGGCCTCGTCGGAGACCGGGACCCACACGTTGAGGCCGGTGGCGCCGTGCGCGGTGATGCCGCGCTCCCGCAGGGCCGTGAGGAGCGTGGTCCGCCGCAGCGCGTAGGTGTCCCGGGCGCGCGCGATGAGGAGCTGCGTGCCCCGATCGCTCGTGGCCGCCGCGGCGACCCGTTGCAGGTACGCGGACACCCAGCCGTCGGTGAGCCACTGCTCGCGCAGCATCAGATCGGCCGTCTCGGCGTCGGCGGCGACCACGCCGACGCGCAGGTCGGGCGCGATGACCTTGTTGAACGAGCGCACCACCAGGAAGCGCGTGTGCCCTCTATCGAGCACGTGGTGGTAGCTGCCGGGCGGACTGAGCGCGCTCGCGTAGTCGTCGAGCAGCACCAGCGTGTCGGGGTGGCGACTGAACACCGCGCGCAGCTCGAGCGCCCGCCGCTTGCTCAGCGCCGCGCCCGTGGGGCTCTGGAAGCGCGGGGCCAGGATCACCGCCCGTGCGCCGCCCCGCAGCGCGGCCTCGAGGTGCTCCGGGAGCAGCCCCTCGTCGTCGAGCGGGACCGGCACCGTGAGCAGCCCGTGCGCGCGCGCCGCCGCGTGGTGATCGTTGAACCCCGGATCCTCGACCGCGACCTTGTCTCCCGGTGACAGACACACCCGCAGCGCGCGGTGGATGGCCGCGATGGCCCCGCTCGTGACCACGAAGTGGCCAGCCGGGATGCCGTCCTCCAGGAAGCGCCCGCGCATGAGCTCGATGAGCTCGTCGTGCAGGTGGGTGCCGCCGTAGCTCTCGCTCTCGGGATCGATGCGGCTGAAGATCCGTCCCAGCTTGGGCAAGAGCGCGGGGTCCGGGTTGGCGACCTGCAGATCGAGCGAACCAGCGGGCGCGCGATCCTCACCGTATTCGCGCGTGGGCACCCGCGGCAGCACCCGCGTACCCCGGCGCCGATCGGTGCTCACCAGGCCCTGCGCGCGCAGCGTCTTGTAGGCCGCGGCCACCGTGCCCGGGCTCACGTCCAGGAGCGACGCGAGGTCCCGCACTGGGGGCAGGAGCGACTCCGGCGCGATGCGCCCGCCGCGCACGAGCCCCGCGAGCTGGGAGGCCACCTTGACCGCAGGCCCTGGCGCGACGTATTTTTGTATTAGCTCAATCATTGTTTTGTACCGTTACAAAAGTAGGACGCCATGTCAAGCCCCGCGCTCGCCGCCCCTGCGTCTGGTCCGCCCCTCCTCACCCCTGAGCGCCCTGTCGCCGTGGCCGCGGTGGCGCAGTCGAGACCGCCGCGCCTCGCCATCTGGCTCGCGTTCGGCGTCATCTACGTCGTGTGGGGCTCGACCTTCCTCGGCATCCGCGTGGCCGTGCAGACGCTGCCTCCGCTGTTCATGGCCGCGCTGCGCTTCCTGCTCGCGGGCAGCATCCTGGGTGTGTTCGCGTGGGTGCGCAGGCCGCAGGGCGCGCGCTGGCCGGGCTGGAGGGAGTGGCGCGGCGCCACCGTCGCGGGCGCGCTGTTCTTCCTCGGCAACCATGGCTTCGTGACCACCGCCTCCAAGGTCCTGCCGTCGAGCCTCGTGTGCCTGATCGTGGCCACGGAGGTGCCCATCATCGCGGTGCTCTCGAGCTTGCTCTTGCCCAACCAGCCGCTCACGAGGCGGTCGCTCGTCGGCGCGGCCCTCGGGCTCTTGGGCGTCTTGTCCCTGTTCGCGAACCGCGGTGACACAGCGAACGCCTGGCCGGTGTGGGCCTGCTTCGCGGTGCTGGGCGCGTCGCTCTCGTGGTCCTTGGGGGCGGTGGTGTCGCAGCGTCTCACCCTGCCCAAGGACGCCCTCACGCGGGCGGCGATGCAGATGCTCTGCGGCGGAGTCCTGCTCACGCTGGCGAGCTTGCTCAAGGGCGAGCCGGCTTCGCTGACGGCGGCGGCGTTCACCCCACGCGCGCTGGGAGCGCTCGCCTACCTGGTGCTGCTCGGCTCGGTGGTCGCGTTCGCCTGCTACACGTTCCTGCTCGCCCACGTGCGCACGGCCGCGGTGGCGACGCACGTCTTCGTGAACCCGCTGGTGGCGGTCGCGGTGGGCGCGTGGCTCGGCGGCGAGAGCATGACCCTCGCGCACCTGGTGGCGGGGGTGTTCATCCTCGCCTCGGTGTGCGTGATCACGCTGGGACAGCGGGCCACCTGACGGTCAGACGGGGATGCTCCTTCC
Source organism: Deltaproteobacteria bacterium (assembly GCA_018266095.1). GTDB lineage: Bacteria > Myxococcota > Myxococcia > Myxococcales > 40CM-4-68-19 > CAIWCD01. Next base: position 192 of record JAFEBC010000437.1, on the reverse strand, counting down.
GTCGACCTGCTTCACCGGCAGCGCGGCGAGCTCCAGGCCCTCCGCACGTCTTGCAGAACGCCTCACACCCGCTGCGTCAAGCGGGGCGCGACTCAGCGCGCCGCCTGCGGGATCACCGCGAAGTCCACCGTGCCCGGGAAGCGCGAGGACGAGTCCCTGCCCACCACGCCGCCCACGTTGCGCTGGATGCGG
>JAFEBC010000436.1 GCA_018266095.1 Deltaproteobacteria bacterium | reverse complement strand
CGGTGAGCGTCGGCACATCGAGCGCGAGCCGCAGGATCGACGCCTCCGGGTGCGCCTCCAGGCCGAGCTGGAGCTGCAGGAGCGTCTCGGGCCGGGCCTGCAGGAGCGCGCGCAGTTGTCGCGGCTCGGCGAGCCACACCAAGCGCCCGCGCGCCTCATCCAGCAACGCCCGCGCAGAGTGGAACGGCGGCCGCACGCGCACGTCGGTCAGGCCCTGGCGCGCACAGAGCGCATGCACCTCGGCCACGTCGACCTCGCCCGCGAGCTCGAGGGCCGGCGCGTGCTCCCGCTTCAACGCCGCCCGCGCAGCCGGCGCGTACAGCTCGGGGAACAGCTCGCGCAGCGCGGCCTCCAGCTCCGGCCGGCGCTGCTCCGCCCACGCCAGGAGCCCCTCGGTGCCCTTGCGCCGGTAGCGATACACAGGCTCGCGCACGTCCGTCCCGCGCAGGCCCGCCCGCGCACAGGCGAGCCACAGGCCCCAGTCCTCGAACGCGCGCAGCGGCGCATAGCGCAGGCCCAGCTCGCGGAACACGCGCATGCGGAACAGCGCCACCGGCAGGAGCGGATTCTCGTCGAGCTCGAGGTACGGATTGAACCGCGGCGGCACCGCCTCCCCCCGCACGGCGCCGAAGTAGCGCACCGGCCCATGCGCGAAGTCGGCCTCCGGATGCGCCGCCAGCGCCTGCTCCAGCCGCTCCAGCGAGCGCGGCAACAGCTCGTCGTCGGCGTCGAGCGGCAAGAGGAGCGCGCCCGTGGCCTCGTCGATGCCCGTGTGCCGCGCCGCGAACAGCCCGCCGTTCTGGCGGTGCACCACGCGCAGGCCCGGCAGCGGCGGGATGCGCTCGAGATCGCGCAGGAGCGCCAGCGTCCCCGCGTCCGTCGACCCATCGTCGACGACGATCACCTCATCTGGCGCGCGGCTCTGCGCCTGCAGCGAGGCCAGCGCCCCCGGCAGCGTGCGCCCGTCGTTGAAGACGGGCACCACCACACTGATCCGCTCGGCCATGGGGCGACCTTACAGCCGCGCCAGCTTCACCTGGAGCCGCTTGAGCTCCTCGTTCACCTTGATGAAGTTCACCTGGCCCTGCTCCGCCTGAAGCCGCGCGTTGACGGGCGCGAGCGCAGCCTTGAGGGCGTCCTTCGCGTTCGGGGCGCCGATCATCCACTCCAGCGCGCGGATCCCCGCTAGGCGCGCCATGAGATCCTCCTCGGTCGCGGCCTTGGTCAGCGCCGGGATCGTCTCGACGGCCTTGGCGCGGCCCAGCTCGAACGCCGCCCGCGCCCGCACCAGCGCCTCCGGCGCCGCCAGCTTGCCCGCCCAGCACTTCGCCTCCTCCTTGCATTCCTCGGCCGCGGCCAGCGGCGGCAGGAGCTGGCTGAACGAGGCCGCGAGCTTGTCGCACGCGCCCGCCTCCTCTGCGGTCGGCGCGGTGGTCAGCTCCTGCACCGACTTCGCGCACTCGGCCGCCTTGCCCTTCTTCTCCTTGGCGATCATCGCGTCGAAGTCCTTCTTCAAGCCGCCGTCCGCGAGCAGCGCCACGCCCTGCAGCGCCGCCATGCGCGCGCGGATGAGGCCCGTCTGGCCCCGCTTGAAGACCTCCTTCGCCTGCGCGCGGTCGCCGATGTAGACGAGCGCGTTCACCGCGAAGGTCGTCAGGTCCTCGTCGCCCGGCTCCTTGGTCGCCACCAGGTTCGCGATCGCGCCCGCCGCCTCCTTCGCGTGCAGCCGGCCCAGCGCATCCGCCGAGAACTGCCGCACCAGGTTCGTGAGCAGGTGCGCGGTGCCCGGCATGGGATCGTTGTCGGTGTACTTGAGCTTGGCCATGAGCGACGGGATCGCGCGCGCGTCGCCGAGATCGCCCAGCACCAGCGCGGCCTTCGCGTACGTGCCCGAGGCCACGCGGTGGTTCTCCTTCGCCCAGGCCAGCCACGCCGCGTCCTTGTCGTCCATCAGCTTGAGCAGCGGCTCGACCGACGGCTCCCCGATGAGGAAGAGCGCGAACGAGCTCTCGGCCAGGAAGCTGACGCCGCCCTTCTCCATCACCAGCGCGTGCAGCAGCGCCGGGATGCCGCTCGCGTCACCGATCTGCCCCAGCGAGACCACCGCCTTCTTGACCAGGATCGGCGGCGAGGAGTCGTCATCGATGAGCCGCGCCAGCTCGGGCACCGCCGTCTTGGCCTGGATGAGCCCGAGCGACTGCACCGCCGCGAGCCGCACCAGATCGTCCTTGGCGCGCGCGAGCCGCAGCAGCGCCTCGCCCGACTTGGGATCGCCGATGTTGCCCAGCGCCTCCGCGATCTTGGCGTTGGTCCGGTTGGTCTGCCGCGTGGCCGCGTCCGAGCCCGCGCCCACCGCCGTGTCGATGGCGTCGATGAGCGGCTGCACCTCCGTCGGCCCGGCGAGATCCGTCAGCGCCGCCGCGGCCTCTTCGCGCACCAGCGGATCCTTCAGCATCGCCGCCACCTGCGGCGCCGCCTGCTTGGCCTTGAGCTTGCGCAGCTCCTGCACGGCCTGCACGCGCCGCTTGGGATCGTTCTCGTCCAAACGATTGATCCACGTCTCCGGATTCTTGAGATCCGCAGGGCGGCAGGCGGCCAACGTTCCACAGAGGGCGAGCAAGGCGGCGATACGCATGGTGAGTCCCTCCCGAGAGGAATGCACTTGAAGATGCAACGGGGTGCGTCTGCATCGCCCGATCGCGCGCTTTCGTCAATCGGGATGCGTGGCCGGGCCGTCAGTCGACGGGTCCTTGTGCGCACTCTGCTGCCCTGCTAGGTACGCCGCGTCATGAGCCAAGCTGCGCCCAACCTGTCGATCGTGATTCCCCTCTTCAACGAGGAGGAGAACGTCGACGCCTTGCTCGACGAGCTCTTCACCGAGCTCAAGAAGCTGCCGAAGACCTACGAGGTCATCTGCGTCGACGACGGCAGCCGCGACCAGACGTTCTTGAAGCTCAAGGCCTACACCGCGCGCGAGAGCACGCTGCGCGTCATCCGCTTCCGCCTGAACTTCGGGCAGACGGCGGCGATGTCGGCCGGCATCGAGGCGGCGCAGGGCGACATCATCATCCCCATGGACGGCGATCTGCAGAACGATCCCGCCGACATCGGCAAGCTCATCGGCGAGCTCGACCGCGGGTACGACGTCATCAGCGGCTGGCGCAAGAACCGCAAGGACAAGGAGTTCGGCCGCAAGCTGCCGAGCCGCCTCGCGAACCGCCTCATCTCGTACATCTCCGGCGTGCGCCTGCACGACTACGGCTGCTCGCTCAAGGCCTACCGGCGCGACGTGCTGCAGGACGTGAAGCTGTACGGCGAGATGCACCGCTTCATCCCCATCTACGCGAGCTGGCAGGGCGCGAAGGTGACGGAGATGGTGGTCAATCACCGCATGCGGCCCGCCGGCAAGAGAAAGCACGGGTTCAATCGCACCGTGAAGGTCGCGCTCGATCTGATGGTGGAGAAGTCCCTGGCCAACTTCTCGACCAAGCCCATCTACGTGCT